>URSP01000015.1:0-26610 GCA_900550515.1 uncultured Collinsella sp.
TATCGTTGGGCCGGCCCGTACCTTGCGAGCCGCCAGGTGGTCGCGGTCGATCCCCAGAGCGATATCTACACGCTTGCCGATCTTGAGGATAAGATCGTGGCGGTTCAGTCCACCACCAAGCCCGAGGGCATTTTGCTCAATCGCACAAATGAAAACGTTCCGCAGATCAAGGAGCTCTACAGCTTTTCGGACGGTTCATATCTGAACCCGGCGCTCGTCGAGGGCCTGGTCGACGCTGTCGCCGCGCATAAGTCCTCGTTCCTCACCTACGAAAAAGACTATGGTGTGACATATCGCATTTTGGATGAGCCGCTGCTAAAGGTTGGTTTGGGCACCGCTTTCGATATCAACGATACGCGCGGCATCGACGTCAAGCTCACTCATGCCTACCAAGAAATGCTTGCCGATGGCACCATGGAACGTCTGGTGTCAAAGTACTTTGATGACCCTTCGCCATTTTTGAATATGGAGGGCTTGTCATGATCGATGCGCCCGACCACGCCGTAGAGGAGCGGGGCAATCGTTCGGCAGGGGCATGGCTTCTTGTCGCTCTGCTGGGGATAGCGCTCTCGGTTGTTGCCGGCATGATGAGCTACGGTTACACGACGGCCCAAGCCGAGCAGCGCTTTGCCGACGTTGTCGATTACGTGGCGACGCAGAGCCTTTCCTACGATGCATTCAACAGCGCCTATACGACTAAAAACCTGATTCGCGTTATGGAGATCGCCGGAGAGACAGCGCGCGATATGGAGCGCGACGGTTCGGTGGATAACGCCATGCTGGAGCAATATGCCGACCAGTTCAACGTGAGCGCACTGATCGTGACGGATGCATCGGGCAATTTGGTGTCCGAGTCCTCGACGGATGGCGTGGGCTACGAGTCGCTTGCTACGTATCTCAAGGAAGCGCCCGTGCTGGAGGTGGCAACTCATCCGCTTAAGTCCTATACCGCCCGCATCACGCTTGCGGATGATTCGGTCGCAGACATTGGCTGCGCGTCTCGGCGGGATGGCGAGGGCGTCGTTATCGCGGTAAGGCATCAGGGCGCGAAGGCGGTCGCGAGCAATACGCTCAAACTGCAGAGCCTGCTTGATGGTTATGAAACCATCGATAACGGCAATATCGTGATCGAAAACGATGGCAAGGTCGCTGCGACCAATGCCGTTGAACCCACCATATTGGGCGAATTCGATCTGCCTGCGACGGATGTCTTCATTGTCGACGGTATTAAGGATCGATGCCTGGCTGGTAAGGTCAGATTGGTTAACGCCGACGGCGAGTGGTATTTGGGCACATTTGGAAAAGCGCACAAATTCTATGTGTACACCTATGCCTCGGCGCAGCGCTACTTTGAGGTCGCCGCGGCTGTTGCCGCCGGCGTGCTGGTGCTCTACGGCGGTGTTATAGCCGTTGTTGTGACGGTGCGTCGCCGCGCTGATCGTCGACGCTTGACGGACTTGCTGCAGCAGGAGCGCGACTATGGCGACAAGCTGGCAAAGGCGGCGCGTGAGGCCTCGTCTGCCAACTCGGCAAAGACAGAGTTTCTGCGTCGCATGAGCCACGATCTGCGCACGCCCATCAACGGCATTCGCGGCATGGTCGAGGTTGGCGATGCCAATGCGGACGATCTGCAAAAGCAGACCGAGTGCCGCTCAAAAATCTGGACGGCATCGGGACTGCTGCTCGACCTTGCCAACGAGGCCCTCGATATGAGTCGCCTGGAGAGCGGACAGGTCGACCTGAACCTCGTGCCCATAAATTTGGTGGCCCTCAACTGTGAAGTGCGCGATATTCTGGAGCGCCAGGCCGAGGAGCGTCTGGTGACAATTATCTGCGACCAGCAGACGCTTAATCATCCCTATGCGCGGGTGAGCGTGACGCACCTCAAGCGCTTGTTGCTCAATATTGCCGGTAATGCCGTCAAGTACAACCGCCAGGGCGGATATGTTCGTCTGGTGTGCCGCGAGGTGGAGCCAGCGGATGGCGCCCCCGTCTATGAATACACGATCGCCGACAACGGTATTGGCATGAGCGAGGAGTTCCAACAGCACCTCTATGAGCCGTTTTGCCGCGAGGAGCAACAGGTGGAAGGCGCTTCATCGGGAACTGGCCTGGGCGCGCCTATCGCAAAACAGTTGGTCGAGCTTATGGGCGGAACCATGAGCTTTACGAGCGTCTTGGGGCAGGGGACGACGTTTACCATCCGCCTGCCGTTCGAGAAATGCAAGCGCTCCGAGATTCCTCAGGCAGTTCGCGCGAATGCGGGCGATGGCGATGCGCTCCAGGGCTTGCGCGTTTTGCTCGTAGAGGATAACGATCTGAATGCCGAGA
Source organism: uncultured Collinsella sp. (assembly GCA_900550515.1). GTDB lineage: Bacteria > Actinomycetota > Coriobacteriia > Coriobacteriales > Coriobacteriaceae > Collinsella. The sequence goes on from URSP01000015.1 coordinate 2,332, forward strand.
TCGCGCAGTTTACGCTCAGCCGTGCCGGTGCCGTCGTGACGCATGCTAAGGATGGCGAGTCTGCCGTTGGGGCGTTTGCCGCGAGCGCACCGCACGAGTACGACGTGGTGTTGATGGACATCATGATGCCGGGCATCGATGGCCTTGAGGCCACGCGTCAGATTCGAGCGCTCGATCGCGAGGATGCCGCGACCACGCCGATTATCGCCGTGAGTGCCAATGCCTTTGCCGACGACCGCAGACTTTCGCGCGAGGCGGGCATGGACGCGCACCTGAGTAAACCCGTGAGCTCGCAGGAGCTCGTTGAGGCGCTTGCGCACATAGCCGCCGACGCTTCATAAGCATATGGCCCGGTTCCAAGGTGGGTTGGAACCGGGCCATATTGCCATTTGTGACGCCTGTTCTTGAGGCTTACTTTTCTTGAATCTGCTTACCGCAAAGATGTTCAATCGAAATCTCGTAAAGCTGGACGCCCTTGATGTCTTTGGCGATTTCCTCTTCGACTTCTTCGGCAGAAGGGTAGTACTTAAGGGCGAGCTGGCGGACTTTGTCCTCGATAAACGCGGGGGCGTCATTCGCCAGGCGACAGCGGCCAAAGACCACGGTGCTCATAACGTAGGGAGCCCAGTCGCCGTCCTGGTACCACTCGTTGCCGTAAACGGTAAAGCAGACCTTGTCATCGCGCTTAAGTGCGTCGACCTTGTGGCCAGCCTTGGCGCCATGGAAATAAATCTTGTCGTGCTCGGCGTCAAAGAAGTAGTTGACGGGAATGGCGTACGGGTAGCCATCGTCGCCGTTGACGGCAAAGACGCCGCGCTTGCAGGTGGCGAGCAGTTTGCGCGCTTCCTCGTCGGTGATGGCGCGTTTCTTTCGACGTAAGGGCCTAAACATCGTTGGCTTCCTTTCTGGTCGTGCGTGGTTGCTGCAAAAACTATAGCGAAACGGATCCGTTTTTCTTGATGCGGGCGAGTATGTTTTTGAGCTTGTTAAAGTCGAGCGGTTTGGACAGATGAGCGTTCATGCCGGCAGCGTGTGCCGCCTGGGCGTCTTCGGCAAAGGCGTTGGCGGTGAGCGCGATGATGGGGATATCGGCTGCATCGACCTTCTCGCTCAGACGAATCGCGCGGGTTGCCTCGTAGCCGTCCATGCCCGGCATCATACTGTCCATCAGGATCGCATCGAAGCTGCCGGCGGGACGGCCAACGTATAGGTCGACCGTTTCGTTGCCGTCGGCGGCGTGAGTTACGACGATGCCCTCGCTTTCGAGCAGAGCCTGGGCAATCTCGGCATTGAGCTCGTTATCTTCTGCCAAAAGGACGTTCATGCCGGCAAGCGAGCAGCTGTTTGCCTGGCCGTCCGCACGTTCTCCTGCCTGAGGGTTCTTGTCGATATCGAGCGGAATCTGGACGTTGAACGTACTCCCCACGCCAACCTCACTCGAAATCTCAATCGTGCCGCCCATCAGTTCAATAAGTGACTTGACGATTGGCATGCCCATGCCGGTTCCCTGGAACTTGCTGCGCGCATCGTCACCTTCCTGGGCAAACGGCTCATAGATATGCTTTAAAAACTCGGGAGCCATGCCAATGCCGGTGTCCGAAACGCTAAAGCAAAAGAGCGCGCGCCCGTTATCGAGTGGCTTGGTCTGTGAGCTAAAGGTGACGGAGCCGCCGTGCTTGTTGTACTTAATGCTGTTGTCTAGCAGGTTGATTATGATCCGTCGGATATGGGTGGGACTGCCGATCATGTATGGCCCCGTGGCGTACGGCAGGCTATTGTTCTGCATTGTGATGCCGTTACCGGACGCGCGGAGCTTGCACAGCACCAGCGTATCGTCACAGAGATCTTTGAGGTTAAAAGGCGCATGTTCCAGTGTTAGCTTGCGGTCTTCGATTTTTCCCATCTCGAGGATGTCGTTGATCAGCGAGAGCAGGTGATTGGCGGCAACGCGCGCCTTGGCACGGCTCTCGCGGGCGACTTGCATATCGCCTTCCTTCAATTCCTCGATCTCGATAAGGCCCAGGATGCCGTTGAGCGGCGTACGGATGTCGTGGCTCATGCGCGTGAGGAATGCCGTCTTAGCGGCGTTGGCAGCATCGGCTTTTTTGCGCTCGGTTCGAGCGCGCACGAGCGCCCAGATGAGCAGGACGATGCCGACCGACAACATACCGATGAGGGTAGCTGCAATGGCGGTGCGGTTGCGATAAAGGAATTGAAGCGTGTTGGATTCCTGGGCCGTGTATGACGTGGAGGAGAAATTGCTTGCGGAGAGCGATTCTCCGGCATTGATGATGCCCTTGTTGATGATTCCCAACAGCTCGGGTTTTCCGCGCGAAATCCAGCACGAGAGCTCACAGGTGTCAGGGAGCTCGGTCGTCTCGCAGTCCTCGAGATCGTAACGGTCACCGATGGTTTTTACGCGTGAACTGGGAGCGACGATGCAGTGCGCCGTTCCCTTCCTGAGGGCGTCGAACGCTTCATCGTCGGATTGGTATTCGGTTACGGTTGCTGTGGGGAACAGACTTTCAAGTGCATTTTTGTTGACAAACGACGATTTGGTACAGGCGATGTTCTGAAGGTCTTTGTTCAGGTTGCTGCCGGTGTGGATGGCGGTGAGGGACATGGTCCCCAACGATACCGACTGCACAACGCCTGTTTGCTCGGCAAACCAGTAATCTCGGTATACCGGCAGCGCAACGTCTATGCTTCCCTTTGACAGGGCCTTTGACATCATCTTGTAGCTATCAAAGGCGACGGTTTTGACCGTAACGCCAAATTTATCGTGCAGCGTCGTCGCAAGCGATGCGAGCGAACCTTCCATTTTGCCGTCTTCGTTACAGTAGGGGAGTTTGCCCGTAATGTAGCCGAGCGTGATGGTGTTGTCATTTGCTTTGAGCCAGGAACGTTCGGGGCCGTTGAGCGATGATGAACCGCTGTCTTGGGCCGAGTAGTTAGATTTGACTTCGTCGATATAGCGTGGGTTGACGCGGGCGATTGCCGACATGGCGGCATTGATGTCGTCCATCAGGTCGGGGTGGCTTTTGGGGACGGCAAAATAGTAGTCGCTCGAACCAATGTAGAACATGGGGGAGGCGCTGGGCGACGAGGTCGTGTCGTTCATGATGATGGCATCGACCTCGTTGTTTGCGAGTGCGTCAAAGAGGGCACCGCCAGTGTCGATTTCTTTATAGGTGCAGGTAATGCCTTCGTTGGCGAGCCACTGCTGGCCAACGAAGGTTTGCATAACGCCGGGGTTGCAGCCGATGGTAAGGCCTTGGAGCGCTTGGGGGTCACCCTTGGCCAGATCGTCGCGATCGGGCTTGGCGTAGATGTAGTAGCGCTCGGTGCCCTCGGGGTTCGAGGAAAAGAGCAGCTTTTGGGCGCGTTCCTCGGAGTAGGAGATGTTGGGCATGAGGTCGATCTCGCCCGCCTCGAGCATGTCCATAAGCTCGGCGAAGGTGCCGGAGACGTATTCGTACTGCCAGCCGGGTGTGTAGTACGAGAGGGTCTGGAGGTACTCGTAACCCCATCCCGAGAGACGCTCGCCGGGGGTGCCGTCCTGGAAGCCCTCGTTGTTGACAAGCCAACCAACGCGGACCGTTTTAACCTGCTGATCGGTATTGGCGGCATAGGCGGGGGCGGGCATGATGGTGCTCAGTACGGCGAGCACGGCAAGCGCGACGGCCAAGGTGCGATATATAACTGAACGAAGGACAGCGGAAGCTCTCACATGCAATCCTAACGAATCGAGACATTACCGCACAAGGATACCAGCTCAGCCTGCCCAGTCGGCAGCTGCACCGCTAAACGGTCCCGCCCGGCAGTTGGGGACAGTCCCTTTCTGCCGGCACAAAAGGAACGTTCCTAACTGTCGGTTGTGGGACAATATCGAGCGAACGTGATTGGTTGTCCGTGGAAGGGGTCGCGATGAAAAAGCTCAAGACGCTTGCCGATGTGTTGCGACAGGCTGGCTTTGCGCGCATCACGGGTCTGTTTCTTATCTTTTACCTGCTGTGCTCGACGGCCGTCTGGCTGTCCGAGCCAACGACCCTTACGTTTGGCGATGGCCTGTGGTTTAGCTTTGAGACGGTCTCGACGATCGGCTTTGGCGACATTCCGGCCGAGACACCGGTTGCCCGCGCCATTACCGTCATTCTGAGCATCATCAGCATCTTCTACATCGCCATGCTCACGGGCGTGGCGGTGAACTACTGCAATACGCTTATCAAGATGCGCCAAAAGGACACCATGGCGCGCTTTATGGATGATCTGGAGCATTTGGAAGAGCTCGATCGCGACCAGCTCGCCGATCTGTCGCGCCGTGTGCGCGAGTATCGTCGACGCCAGCGCTAAGACGAACGTCGTGCGCCACAACAAGGGGGATCAAACATGAACATCACCGTCTACCTGGGCGCGAGCGTCGGCAACGACCCGGCGTTTCTGCCCGCGGTGCAGGAGCTGGGCAATTGGATTGGCGCCAACGGACACGCGCTCGTATACGGCGGGTCCAAATCGGGACTGATGGGCGCGCTCGCCGATAGCGTACTCGAGGCAGGCGGACATGTGACGGGTGTGGAGCCGAGCTTTTTTATCGAGGCAGAGTTTCAACACGACGGAATCGACGACCTTATCGTGACGAGCGACATGGCCGAGCGCAAAGCCAAGATGATCGAGCTCGGCGATGCGTTCATCGCATTTCCGGGCGGCACGGGCACGCTCGAGGAGATTGCCGAGGTTATGTCCGCGGTGTCGTTGGGGCACCTGAGTTCTCCGTGCATCCTGTATAACCTGGACGGTTACTACAACGACCTCAAGGCGTTGCTCGGGCACATGATTGATAAGGGGCTTTCGAGCCCGAGGCGCCAGCACGGCATCTACTTTGCCGACGATTTGCGCGAGATTGCCTCGATTATCAACGGATAAGTCTTGAGCCTGCCCCACTATGGCTCCCAATGGTGCCGTTTGCGGCGCAGGTGGTTGGCTCGTTCGGGTAACGCTCGCTCTACAATAAAACGTATCTATGTCGACTTTGACCGCGGGAGGACCCGATGGATAACCTTGCCAAACCCACGAACCGAGCGCTGTTTTTGGTCAGCGTTGCCGTGACCGGTGCACTCGCGGGTGCCGCAGTCTGGCTGTTCTTTTTTGCGATGGAGCACGGTATCGACTATCTATGGACCGAGATTCCGCACGCGCTGGGCGTCGCTTCGCCCGAGCTTGCCAGCGGCCCGTTTGGCTTTCTGCCGTACCCGTTTTTTGTCTGCCTGCTGGGCGGCCTGTTAATCGGTCTGTACGAAAAGATGACAGGCACCAAGACCGATGACCTCAACCAGGTGATGGCAAAGGTTAAGCAAGACGGGCGCTACCCGTACGACAACCTGGGCAAGCTTTCGCTCGCGGCATTGCTGCCGCTGCTGTTTGGCGGAAGCATTGGACCGGAGGCCGGCCTGACCGGCGTTATCGCCGGTCTGTGCAGCTGGGTCGGCGACCGCATGCGTCGCTTTGGCGCCGAGTTTAGGGAGCTCACGTTGCTGGGCACCCAGGCTGCCCTGACGGCGCTCTTTACCGCGCCCGTCTTTGGCTTTGTGGCGCCGCTTGCCGGTAGCACCGACGGCCAGGGTGAAGACGCCGACGATGAGTCCGCGTCCGGCGAGGTCACCATCAAGCTGCCCAAGGCGCAAAAGACGGTGGTCTACGGTATTGCGATTGCCGGCGGTCTGGGCACCTACCTGCTGCTTGGACAGCTTGTGGGCGGCGGCATGGGCATGCCCAGGTTCGAGTCCGCCGAGGTGGGCAACCTAGAGCTTACCTGGCTCGTCCCTCTGTCGTTGATCGGCACCGTCTGCGGCTGGCTGTACTTTGTCTCTGAGCATGCAAGCGAGGCACTGTCCCATGCAATAGGGGAGCGTCCTGTCGTCAAGGCCATGCTGGCCGGTTTGGCACTCGCCATCTGTGGCACGGTCCTGCCCTATACCATGTTTGCCGGCGAGACCCAGGCCGACGTGCTCATGGAAACCTATCTGACCATTCCCGCTGGCGTGCTTATCGCGACCGGTCTTGTTAAGGCCATGCTGACGCCCGCCCTCATCAACCTTGGTTGGCGCGGCGGTCACTTCTTCCCGGTTATCTTCTCGGGCGTAAGCCTGGGCTATGGCCTTGCCATCCTCACCGGCGCAGATCCGGTCTTTTGCGTCGCCGTCTGCACGGCATCGACGATGGGTGCGGTCATGCGTCAGCCGGTCATGGTCGTGGGCCTGCTGCTCATGTGCTTCCCACTCAAGGGTATCGTCTGCATGATCATCGCGGCCGTCATCGCCGCCGGCATTCCACTGCCCAAGCCGCTGCGCAAGTAGTACAGTGGCGCACGCCGGGGACATGCCCTTTGCCACGGATTTGCGGGGAGGGGGGGGCGATCGCGTCCTTCGCGGATTGAGACTCGTGTGGCTACAGATCGCGTACTCGATAAACCTTGGTGCTGACGGTGCAGCTGATTGCGCATAGTGCGAGCGCCAGTACGGCAATTCCTGCACACAGACCGCCAAGGACGGCAGGATCGGGATTCGCCCCGGCAATCGACATAAGCCAGTTGCTGATGGGGTTGGAGGAGCTCAGCGCTGCCATGGTAAGGCATCCGAGTAGGGCAAACAGGCCAACGGATAGGCGCAGTGCCTCCATGTGTCCAAATCGGAAGAACAGCGGCTGTGCCAAGAACACCATCATGAGGGAGATGAGCATCGATGCTGCCGAGGCAATTGCGATCTCAAAGATGGTTTGTTCTGTCGAGGCCACGCCCGCGCTGTTGAAGAACGGAAGGGCGATGATGTTCAAAAGCACGGCGGCGCAGGCCATGATGGCCGAGAAGACAACGATGCACAGGTAGCGTGCGCAAATAATGTCTTTGCGCGAGAAGGGCAACGTTGCTCGATAACGCTCCCAGCCATTTTGATTGTCGAAGCCTGCCAGCGAGTTCATGATTATGATGGGCGACATGGCACTGACGGCGCAGGCACCGGCGCTCATACCGGAATCGCCATCCGACGCGTTGGCGAGCGTCAACACGACGAAGATGAACAGGCCGACACCCGCGATGCTCGGGATGAGCGTGCGAACGATGGCGAGCTCGGACATAAAGGCGCGTTTCATTTCGAAGCCCCTTTCAGCATGAGGCGAAGATAGTCATCAATGGTTGCCCGGTCGCAGGGAATCTCGGGAAAGGCCTCGAGCGTTTCGCGACGGTTGGGCACGAGCACGTCCACGCTATAGGCGTGGTGGACGGCACGGGCGCCTTCGACGCAAGTCATAAGCTCGGCAGCCTGTGCTTGGGTACAGTGGGCGATGCCGGCGCGGTCGGTAATGTCCTCGCGCGGCAGGTCAAAAATAATCGCGCCGTTATCGATGCAGATGACGCGATCAGCGGTGCGATCGAGGTCGGACGTAATGTGGCTCGAGAGCAGCACGCTGTGCTGGTCGTCGGCGACAAAGGCAAGCAGCTCATCAAGCAGTTCCTCGCGTGCCATGGGATCGAGGCCCGCGGTGGCTTCGTCCAAAACGAGCAGCTTGGCATTGTGGCTGAGTGCACAGGCAAGCTGCAGTTTCATGCCCATGCCGCGGGAGAGGTCCTTGACCTTTGTCTTGGGATCGAGGCCAAATCGGTCGATGAATCCGGCGAATGTTTTGCGGTCCCACGTGGGGTACGCCGGGCCTACGAGTGCCTCGATCTGGCCCACCTTGAGCGTGGAGGGGAAGGGGCACGTGTCCAGGACAAGACCGACGCGGGAGCGCAGGCAGCGCTGTGTCTCATCGGGCGCGTCGGCGCCACAGCGCTGCCCAAACAGGTGCACTTCGCCGGCATCGAGCCTTATAAGCCCGAGCGCGGCTCGAATCGTCGTTGTTTTGCCAGCACCGTTGGCACCAACAAAGCCGACGATCTGGCCGGGCTCCACGGCGAGCGTGACATCACGCAGCGAAAAACGGTCGCTCACGCGGCGTGAGACACCTTTGAGTTCTAACAAGTTTTGCATGGTATAGCCTTTCTTGCAGATGGCTACTGCATGGTTTCGGGGGCTACCAGGTCGAGCATCTCGTGCAGTTTGTCGCGCGTGACGCCCAGGGCTTCGGCTTGTTCTGCCGCCTGCGTAAGCAGCTCTTCGATATGGCAGAGCTGGTTTTCACGCAAGAGCTCCTGGTTGCCTTCGGCGACAAAGCAGCCCTTGCCCTGCACGGTACAGATAAACCCGAGCTGCTCCAGGTCGGCGTAGGCGCGCTTGGTGGTGATGACGCTCACGCCAAGATCGCTCGCGAGTGCACGGATGCTGGGGAGTTTGGCTCCCGCAGCGAGCGCGCCCGATAAGATCTGAGCTTTGACTTGCGAGGTTATCTGCTCGTAGATGGGCTTGTCGCTCGAATTGGATAGGATGATGTCCACAGCGGCTCCTTAGCTGTTGGGCTACACGTGTATATAACCGGTAAGCACAGTATATATACACTATGCACAGTTATGCAAGAGGCAAATGCGGATTGGGCCGGCTGCCCAGGCCCCAACTGATGAATTTGTCCTGATAGGTGCCCTATGGCGGGATTTCGCGGCTACAATAATGCGGTTACAACGACGTAATGCACTCAATGCAAGAAAGGATCCGCATGGCAAGCCTGTCGGATGAAATCTCGTCGCGCCGTACATTCGCGATCATCAGCCACCCGGACGCCGGTAAGACCACACTTACCGAGAAGCTGCTGCTCTATACCGGCAGCATCCAGACTGCCGGCTCGGTCAAGGGCAAGAGCTCGGCCAAGCATGCCGTCTCGGACTGGATGGACATCGAGAAGGAGCGCGGCATCTCCGTTACCTCCTCGGTGCTGCAGTTCACCTACAACGGCGCCTGCGTCAACATCCTCGATACCCCCGGCCACCAGGACTTCTCGGAGGATACCTACCGTACGCTTATGGCCGCCGACGCCGCGGTCATGGTCATCGACGGCGCTAAGGGCGTCGAGGCCCAGACCAAAAAGCTCTTTAAGGTTTGTACGCTGCGTCACATTCCCATCTTCACCTTTGTGAACAAGCTTGACCACGAGGCTCGCGATCCGTTTGAGCTCATGGAAGAGATCGAGAACGTTCTGGGCATCAATACGTATCCCATGAACTGGCCGATCGGCAGCGGCCGCAATTTCCGCGGCGTGTTCGATCGTCAGACGCGTCGCGTTATCGCCTTTGAGGGCGACGGTCACGCCAACGCCACCAAGAAGGTCGCCGAGGTCGAGGCTGAGCTGGGCGACCCCTCCATGGACGAGCTTATTGGCGAAGAGAACCATAAGAATCTGATGGACGACATCGAGCTGCTCGATGGCGCCGGCGATGAGCTCGACTTGGATGCCGTGGCCTGCGGCAAGCTGAGTCCGGCGTTCTTTGGCTCGGCGCTTACCAACTTTGGCGTTGAGCCCTTCCTGAAGGAGTTTCTGCGTCTGGCCCCGACGCCGCGCGCCTATACCGATACGCTCACCAGCGAACCGGTCGATCCCTGCCGCGACGACTTTAGCGGCTTTGTGTTTAAGATCCAGGCCAACATGGATAAGAACCACCGTGACCGCATCGCCTTTGTGCGCATTTGCTCGGGTAAGTTCGAGCGCGGCATGGATGCCTTCCACGTGCAGGGCAACCGCAAGCTTAAGCTTGCCACGGGCACGTCGATGATGGCCGATGACCGCGCGATTGTTGACGAGGCGTACGCGGGCGATATCGTGGGCCTGTTCGATCCGGGTATCTTTAGCATCGGCGACACCGTGTGCTCTGGCAAGCGCCACGTGCAGTATCCGCAGATCCCGACGTTTGCCCCCGAGATGTTCGCTCGCATTACGCAGGTCGATACGCTCAAGCGCAAGCAGTTCGTCAAGGGTATGGAGGAGCTTGCCCAGGAGGGCGCCATCCAGATCTTCCGCGAGCTGGGTGCCGGCATGGAGAGCGTCATCGTGGGCGTGGTCGGCGTGCTGCAGTTTGAGGTACTCGAGCGCCGTCTTAAGGCCGAGTACCGTGTTGAGGTTCGTCGCCAGCCGCTGCCCTATACGGACATCCGCTGGATCCAGAACGACCCCGACACCATCGATATTCCGGGCCTTTCGCTCACGCGCGACACGCTGCGCGTCGAGGACATGCGCGGCGGCAAGCTGCTGCTGTTCACGAGCCCGTGGAACGTGGATTGGGCAACCGACCACAACCCCGACCTTATCCTGTCGGAGTTTGGCAACGTAGCCTTTTAACGCATCGGCGCGGTGGTCCTGCGGGGCTGCCGCGCCGTTTGCTTGCCTGATGCCGTGTGAGCGGCTATCATACCAACCGTCGTCTCAAGACCGGGGCGTCCGAGCAGTTCGGGTCCGATATCCTGCTCGTTAAACCTAAAACCAAAGGAGTACATAATGATCAAGAAGGTCATGGAGGACTACAAGGTCCTGTTGCGGAGCATTCCCGCGGCAACGGTTTCGCTGTTTTTCGTGAGCGTCATCATGATGAACCTGCTGGCCAACAAAGAGCTCATCAGCCTGCCGTATCTGGCACTCGATTGCGGCTTTGTGGTGAGCTGGGTTTCGTTTTTGTGCCAGGACATGATCTGCAAGCGCTTTGGCGCCAAGGCATCCATCAAAATCTCTATCCTCGCGCTGCTGGTCAACCTTGCCGTGAGCCTGTGCTTTTGGGCGTGCTCGCTCACGCCCGGCATGTGGGGCGCGTACTACGATACGGGCATGATCGAGGTCAACAATGCCCTTAACGCCACCATCGGCGGCACCTGGTACGTGGTGCTGGGCTCTTCGCTGGCAATGCTCGTTTCTGCCGTGGTTAACTCCACGCTCAACCAGTCGCTCGGCCGTATGCTCAAAAAGAATAACTTTGCGAGCTTTGCCTTCCGCTCTTATGTGTCCACGGGCGTTGGCCAGTTTATCGACAACCTGGTCTTTGCCATTGTGGTAAGCCACACGTTCTTTGGTTGGACCTGGGTACAGGTCCTTATGTGCTCGCTGACGGGTGCCGTCGCCGAGCTGCTGTGCGAGGTCTTCCTGAGCCCCGTGGGCTACAAGGTCGTGCGCGGCTGGGAGCGCGAGAACGTGGGCGCCGAGTACCTCGAGCGCCACGCAACCGCCTAAGGAGCAAGTATGCGGGTTTTGATCACGGGTGCTTCGGGCGGTATCGGAGCCGCGTGCGTGCAGCGCTTTTTGGACGAGGGCCACGAGGTCGTGGGCTTTGATCTGCTGCCGGCGGCGATCGAACACGAGCGCTACCGCCATCTGATCGTTGATGTCCGCAAGCCGGACGCGTTTCCGGACGACCTTGAACCCCAGGTAATCGTGAACGTTGCCGGTGTGCAGGATTCGGCTGACGACATCGCCGCCAACCTGTGTGGCACCATCAACGTGACCGAGCGCTACGCCTTTGTGGGGGAGGGGCTTGCCGCCAAGCCGGCGCCGGCTATCGAATCCGTGGTCAATGTGGGGTCGGCGAGCGGACATACGGGATCGGAGTTTCCCGCCTATGCTGCCAGCAAGGGCGGCGTTATCGCCTACACCAAGAACCTTGCAAACCGCCTGGCGCCGCAGGCCATCGCCAACAGTGTGGACCCGGGTGGCGTTATCACGCCGCTCAACCGTTGCGTGATGGAAGACGAACGCCTGTGGAACCAGATTATGGAGCTCACGCCGCTTAAGCGCTGGGCCACCGCCCAGGAGATCGCCGAGTGGGTCTACTTTGTGGGCGTGACCAACCGGTTTATGACCGGACAGAGTCTGCTGATCGATGGTGGCGAGGCCGGCCGCACCCAGTTTATCTGGCCCGAGTAACAAAACGCGCCCGATGGCAAGATTGCCGTCGGGCGCGTTTTTGATGTATCGATTTTTAGCCGAGGCAAGTCCAGTTGACGGGGGTCGAGCCGTGCTGTTCGAGTAGCCGATTGGCTGCCGAGAAGGGACGCGACCCCATAAAGGCGGGGAGTTCTGCCGTGGCACGGTTAGCCGAAAGCGGTGAGGGGTGCGTGGAGGCCAGGCAGAACTTGCCGGTCGCCTTGCCCGCGCCGGTCGCGGCGAGCTTGCCTTCGACCATCTGCTGGGCAAAGCGGCCCCATGCCAAAAAGACTACCGGCTGGGGCAGCTGGCAGCAGCGTTCGATAACGTAGTCGGTGAGCGTGCTCCAGCCCAGCTTGGCGTGCGAGTTCGCGGCATGCTCGCGCACGGTGAGCGTGGTGTTGAGGAGCAGGACGCCCTGTTGTGCCCATGGGGTTAGGTCTCCCGTGGCGGGAATGGGGCAACCCAGATCGGCTTTGAGCTCCTTATAGATGTTGCGCAGGCTCGGCGGCAACTTGGTTTGCGTCGCAGGGACCGAGAACGACAGCCCCATGGCCTGGTTGGGCCCGTGATAGGGGTCTTGACCCAGGATGACAACCTTGACCTGGTCGGCCGGCGTATAGGCGAGGGCATTGAGGATGTCGTCTTGTGCCGGGTAGATGGTCTGCTCGGCACGCAAAAGGGCGATGCGCTCGAGCAGCTGGTTCGTAGTGTCACGTACCGGCTGCGGCGCATCGCCCAACCAAGTTGCTATGTTGCGGTCGCGGGTTGCGGTGTCCATGGGGCTCCTTTATGGCAGATGCTCTGTTGGCATCTATTGTAAAGGCGTTCGGAGACCTTTGTGTCGGGGCCACAAAAGGTGAGGCGCTTACGAGGCTCGCTCGGGCGTTCCTGCCATGTGGGCGTGGTCGTGAGCATGCGCATGAAGTCGCGGAAACTCGACGGTTGCCGCCATGACGCCGGTGAGGATGAGAGCTGCACCCAGGAAGGCGATGGGGCTCAGGACCTCGCCGACCAAGAAGAACGAGAAGACAGCGGAGCAGACCGGCTCGAGCGAGAAAGCGAAGCCGGTGGTCTCGGCGGGCACGTGGGGCTGCACGAGCGTCTGGGTGATAAAGCCGTAGGCAGAGCAAATGAGTGCGAGCGCGACAACAACCACGATCTCGCTGGGCGTACTGGGAAGTGTGAAACCGCCAAAGACGCATGCAGCAATGCCCGAGAACAGGCCGCCAAAGCCCAGTTGCCAAACGCCCAGGGACAGCGGATCGACTTTTTCGACAAAGCGCTTCGCCACAATGATATGGCCGGCATAGACAAAAGCGGAGAGCAGCATGATGAGCGCGCCCGGGTTCAGGCTGGTGAAGTCGGCGCCCGAGAGCAGCAACATACCGCAGGTGACGATGGCGGTGCCGACGAGCACTTTGCGCTCGGGGGCGCGGCGCAGCAGGGCTGCGTTGGCAAATGGCACGATCACGACCGTCAGGCTCTGCAAAAAGCCGGCAGTGGAGGCAGAGGTGAGGCTGGAGCCCAGGCACATGCAGGTGAGCTCGGTTGCCATGATGGCGCCGATGATGGCGGCACGGACCATAAGGTCGCGGTTGATGCGCAACGCGTGCTTGTGGAAGAGCAGCAGGCAGACCACAAAGGCGATGATGCAGCGTAGCGCGACGATGCTCGTGGCGTTCAGGCTGTCCATACCGATCTTCATGAGGGGATACGAAAAGCCCCATGCGACGGGAACGGAAAATGAGAGCGCGATTGCCTTTTTGCGATCCATGGGACTCCTTTTGTTACAGAACGGTTTCGTAAAAAGGATTCTGCTCCCAGATGTGGATGTAGTAAAGCGAATGTATCTTCAGTATGATTAAGAAAAACTAATGTTGACAGAAAAAGCCCTGGCAAAACGTTTTACGGCTGCATTGATGTGGAGGCACGATGACATCGCGGTACCAGATTGTTTGTATGGTGGTCGATCGCGGCAGTCTTAAGGGCGCGGCCGACGAGCTGGGCTATACGCAAAGCGCGGTGAGTCAGGCCGTCAAGGCGCTCGAGCGCGAGCTGGGCACCACACTTATCGAGCGCGGTAAGCAGGGCGTTTCGCTTACGCGCGACGGTAAACAATATCTGCCGTACCTGCGCCAGATTGTGACCGCCGAGGCCGAGCTTGAGGGCAAGCGCCAGGAGCTGCTGGGCCTTTCGTCGACCGATATTCGCATCGCGACGTTTACCAACGTGAGTCGAACCGTGTTGCCGCGTGTGATCCGCGACTTTGGGGCGCTGCACCCGGGCGTACGCTTTACCCTCAAGCAGGGCGACTACACGCGCAACGCCCAGTGGGTGCACGACGGCGTAGTGGATTTTTGCTTTACGGCACGTGGGTTTACCGCGGGGCTCGAGAAGCGCGTGGTCTATCACGACGAGTTGGTGGCGCTGTTGCCTGTCGCGCATCCGCTGACGGCAAAGGAAAAGGTGACGCTCGCCGACCTGGCGTCCGAGCCGTTTGTGTTGCTGGATGAGGGTGAACAGAGTCTGGTGCTCGATGCATTCGCAACGCATGGCCTGTCACCGCACGTGACGAGTGAGGTGACCGACGACTACACCATCATGGCGATGGTGGAGGAGGGCCTAGGAGTGAGCATGCTCTATCGTCGTACTGTGGAGGGCATGCAAGCCGATATTTGTGTGCGGCCCATCGTGCATGCCCCCTCGCGCGACGTGGTGGCCGCTTGGCGCAGCTGGGACACCATGCCCATCGCCACGAGGCGCTTTATCGACTATATGAGCTCGCATATTGTCAATTAATGACTGGCGTGGTGTTGAGTGCGGTGTTTAGCGGGTTGTCGCTTTGGCTTGGGTGACGCGATAGGTGCGTGCCGGATGGCAGAGTAGTACCGCCACGACCATAAAGAACGCCGTGGTGCCCAGGCTGATGGGGTAGACCATCATGATGTTCGCAAAGGTGCGGAAGTGCGGGAACACGCAGAACACCCAATAGAAGCGGATGCCGCAGACGCAGATCATGGTGATGAGGGCGGGCGTGAGCGAGATACCAAAGCCGCGCAGGTAGCCTGACATGTTTTCGTAGAACATGCTAAAGGCGTACGCCGGGAAGATCGAGCACACGCGGATATAGCCGATCGAGACGATGTTGGGATCGCTGTTGAACAGCGACAAAATCTCGCGCCCAAGGCCGACAATAACGATAATCGTGGTGAGTGCAACGATACCGCCTTCGACCAGGCAGACCTTGAGCGTCTTGGTGCAGCGGTCGATCTGGCGGGCACCGTGGTTTTGTCCCACAAAGGTGGTGCAAGCCTGGCTAAAGCTGTTGAGCAGGTTGTAGCACACGTACTCCAGGCTCATGGCAGCGCTCGATGCAGCCATGACCTCGGTGCCCAGGCTGTTGATGGCAGACTGGATGATGATGTTGGCGACAGCAAAGACGGCGCTTTGGATGCCGGCGGGCAGGCCGATCTTGACGATGCGCTTGAGGGCGACGGGGTCGATAGCCAAATCGCGTGGGGTGACGCGGACGACGGAGTCGGTCTTGAGCAGGCGGATAAAGAGCGTAGCGGCGCTGACGGTGTAGGCGATGGCGGTGGCGATGGCGACGCCCGCGACGCCCCAGTGGAGTACGGGGACAAAGATGAGGTCCAGGCCAATGTTGAGGACGGTGGACACGGCAAGCGCCTGCAGCGGCATGCGGGTGATGCCGACGGAGCGGAAAATCGCGGCCTCAAAGTTGTAGAGCAAGATCGAGGGCAGGCTGAGCAAAAAGACGCGCAGGTAGAGCGAGGCGAGCGGCATGGTTTCGGCGGGAACGTTGAGCGCGGCGAGCATGGGCTCGGCAAAGATCTCGCCCAGCGCGATGACGACAAAGCCCACGAGCGCCATTAAAATCGAGGTATGGACGGCGCGTTTGACCATGTTCTGATCGTTGCGGCCGATAGCGTTGGCGATGACCACGTTGGAGCCAAGCGACATGCCAATAAACAGGTTGAGCATAAGGCTGGTAAGCGGAACATTGGAGCCGACCGCCGCCATGGCGAGGGTTCCCTGGTCGCCCGAGAAGTTACCGATGATGACCGTGGCGATGAGGTTCGACAGTTGCTCCAAGATGCTCGTGGCGGCCACGGGGAAGGCGAACAGGGGAACATTGCGCCACAGCGATCCGGTGGTCATGTCAATGTGCTTAGATACGGTGTCAGCCATACGCTCTCAATCTCTAATATGCTCTTTCGTGCCTATTTGCGCAGACGATGATACTCCTAATGCAACCAGTCGGCACTTAGGGACGTTCCTTTTCTGTCGGCAGCTGGGGACACTCCTCGTCTCTTCTATGACTAGGTGGGGAAGGCGTGCGACAATGGTGGGCGTTGTGTTGTTCGCGCTAAGGAGTTGCCATGTTGTTGTGTCCCGTTTGCCATGAGCCACTGGTGGACAACGAGCGCGGTGCTGCATGCGCGGGCGGACACCGGTTTGACCGTGCGCGCGAGGGCTATCTGTACCTACTGCGCTCGTCCAAGAGCGGCGACTCTATGGGCGATCCCAAGTCGCAGGCGCGCAGCCGTCGTGACTTTCTGAACCGCGGTTACTATGCGCCGTTGCGCGATACGATGGTTGAGCTGGTGCGCGAGCGGGTGCCTGGGCGTGCAGCGTCTGCGAACGGCTCCATGACGCTGCTCGATATTTGCTGCGGCGAGGGCTACTACACCAGTGCCATGGGCGCGGTGCCGGGCGTGGATGCTTACGGGTTCGACCTGGGCAAAGAGATGGTGCGCCTTGCCGCCAAGCGCGGCGATGCGACCTACTTCGTGGCCAACATGAAGGACATCCCCGTGGCTGATGGCGCCTTCGATATGGTGACCGAGCTCTTCGCTCCCTTTAACGAGCGTGAGTTTGCCCGCGTGCTGGCGCCCGAGGGCTCGCTCTACACCGTCGTGCCAGGTGCCCGTCATCTGTTTGGGCTTAAGGAAGTGCTCTACGATACACCGTACCTTAACGATGAGAAGCCACCGAAGACCACCGAGCTCGAGTTAGTCGGAATGCAGCGGGTGTCTGCGAACATTACGCTTCAGACCCAGGCCGACATCGAGGCGGTGTTCCAGATGACGCCGTACTACTACCGCACGCGCCCTGCCGACAAAGAGCGACTGGCAAACCTCGATACCCTTCAGACCGACATCGACTTCATCATCGCCGAGTACCGTCACAGCTAATAACCTACCAAAAAGGGACAGGTTTATTTTGGCAGGTTTTATCTGGGCAAATGCAAAGGGCCGACCGCGGAGATGCGCGATCGGCCCTTTTTATTGGCGTATATACCAGAGTCGCTGAGCGATTGACACGGATGCGGCTTAGCTCAAACGGTCCATGCCCTCTTTCTTGACGCGGTTGGCGAGTGCAAAGTAGATAATGCTGACAATCAGGCCGGTAAAATCGGGGATGCTTGAGCCGGTCCCACCCAAGAGGGGCAGGGAGAGGAGCAGACTGATGACCGAACATGCTAGGCAGACGATGGACCAGATCCAGACAACGCCAGCCTTGGCGGGATTATTTGCCGCGCGGATGCCAAAGACAGCGGTCACAATTTCGACGACGCCCAATACGATGACGACGACGCAAGAGACGATCATGGCACTCGTGATATCGCCTGCCGCGCTGCCTGCAAAGAGCGCTGTAGCACCCATACCTGCGCTTAGAATGCCGACGACAAAGAAGAGGAACGATAGGATTTTGAGTAATTTACAGGCGTTGCTCATGGCTGGTCCTTTCGAAGTGGACATGACGTATTTGATGCGCACGCATGACGCATGCCGCGAAGCATATTGTAATTCAACAAGGTGCTGTGTACGTTCATCCAATAGTTGAACGCTCCGCTCGCGACGGGGGTGGCACTTGCACTGTGCTAGCTTTTTGTTTAACTGGATTAAACTGTGCATTTTTTAGGGGCGAATGGTGAATATCAAGCAGGTCGGCTATTTTGTCGCCGTATTCGAGACGAAGAGTTTTACTGCTGCGGCGCACCAGCGCCACGTGACTGTTCAGGCCATTTCCAAGTCAATTAGCGAGCTCGAGCAGTTTTTTAACGTTCAGTTTTTTGAGCGTGGGAGTAGCGGTGTCAGGCCGACTCAGGCCGGTCGCAGCTTTTATGCCAAGGCTCGCCCCGCCGTCGAAGCATATCGTGAGGTTGAAAACTTTGACCCGTCCGGATGCGACCTGACCGTCTCATCGGCCTCTGGTCCTCAAGCGATGCCGGAACTCTCGATTGGCCTGTGCGCTCCCGCATTCGATAACGAGGATAAGCTATATAAGGGGCTATCTGCGCTTATCATGCGTGGTGTGCGCGTGCGGGTGAAGTTTTGCACTGTGCATCCCGGAGTTGCCCAGCAGGAACTTGAGCAGGGCGGCCTTGATGCCTTGCTTACGGTGGGTACATATGACAATACCAATGATGACTGCGAACAGCTGGGAACCCTGCCCACGGGTATTCTCGTTGCCGCCGACCATCCGCTCGGCAAGAGGCCCTTTGTGACCGTGGCTGATCTGAGCTCCTATCCGGTAGGACAGTCGACTGCGTTCGATAGCTTTAACAACTCGATTTTTTGGCAGTACAAAACCCTCGGTGTCCTAGGTGAGACGCGCGTTATCGATAGCCCCGCTCAAGTTGGGTCGTTTTTGGCGGCCGAGCGTGGCTTTTTCTTAAATGCCATTCTTCCCGTTCCCGGTCAGATCGCTAGTGGGTTTGAGATTGTTCCCATTGTGGGCGAAGGGGCCCTGACGGTTCCGGTGTGCTTAGTTTCCCTTAAAGATGAAAAGCCCCAACCTTATCACGTCGTAGAGAACTACTTGATTCGCATGGTGGGCTGTGCCAACGGGTCTGCTGCTCGCTAGCGCATCCGTTGACGCGCTTGCCGCTGTCGGCTCGGGTGTCTGGCATTATGCTGTCGATCGTGCCGTGCCGTGGCAATCGAATGAATGCAAAGGCTATCTACAGCAAGCCGCCCTCCGTTTCTTGTTTGCTCGAGAAACGGAGGGCGGCTTTCATATACAGCGCTCTGTGCAGGCTGGTCAGATACCCTAGCTCAGACGCTCCTGGCTTTCCTTTTTAACGCGGTTGGCGAAAACGAAGTACACGGCACTTACGACCACGGCGGTGACATCGGTGGCGCTGGTGCCGACTCCGCCCAAGAAGGGCTCGGAAAGCAGCAGGCTCACAACGGCGCAAACCAGGCAAATGATAGCCCAGACCCAAACGACACCAATCTTGCTGGGGTTATTTGAGGCGCGGATGCCCAGCACGGCAGCGATGATTTCGACGATGCCCATCACGATGATGACAACGCTGTAAACCGAGAGATCGCCGCTGGCGTCGCCCGAAGCCGCGGTGAGTGCCAACGCGCCCACGGCGATGCTAAAAATACCTCCCAATAGATAGATGATGGACATGACCTTTAGGACTTTACGGTTGTTGCTCATGTTCAGTTCCTTTCCCTTGAGCCTTAATGGCGCCGTGCGGGTTTTGCTCGGTGCCATGAATTACTGATTGGTAGGTTCGTTACCAAGGTCTTGCGAGGCGAGTTTCTGTTCTTCGTTAAACTCGTCCGCTTCGGCGAGTTCTTCGGCGGTAGCTTCCCTCGGAGCGGGCTCGTCGACATCGCAATGATCGAAAACGAGTTGATAGGGGGCGATGTCGCGGCGGGAAAGCATGAGCTTTACCTCACGGCGCAAAGAACGCATGACGCTGCCGCGATCGGTCTCCTTGCAGGTGGCGACAACGCGAATGGTCATAGCGGTGCTGCTAAGGTCGACCACGCCCTTGTAGAAGGGGCCATCGATAATGGCGGGAACGCGGTCATGCACGCTTTTGAGCTCGTCTTTAAGCACCTTTTCGACATAGGGTAGAGATTCTCCCACCGGGATGGTGATATCTATGCTGGCGTAAGAATTAAGTTTTGTCATGTTGGTGACATTCGAAATCGAGCTGTTGCGTAGGAGCAGGACATTGCCGTTGCCGTCATTGATCTTTGTGGTTCGCACACCAATCTCCATAACGGTGCCGGTGTTGCCGCCAACCGAGATGACGTCTCCAACGCGGAACTCGCCTTCAAAGATAATAAAGAGCCCGCATAAGATATCCGTGATGAGGTCTTTGGCTCCAAAGGAGACGGCGAGCGTGATGATACCTGCCGAGGCTAAAAGCGTTGCGGTATCGACACCCAAAACGCCGAGGCACCAATAGAGCATAGCGATGAGAGTTCCGTATTTTGTCAGGCTCGAGAGAAGTCGGCATATCGTCTCGCCGCGCGCTCCAAGCACATTGGACAACATGCGAAGAAGCGCCTGCGCGATTGCGCACACTGTGAGAGCCACACAGGCGTACATGATCGAAGCGGTGAGCGCGAATATGTTGAGACCGTGCTGCCAGTCGTTGCCCAGGATATAGGTAAATACCGAACGCGGACCAAACAGAGCGTCTTTAAACAAGACGGCCAAAAAGACGATAAACACCGCGATGCCGGTAAACCATTTAAGGACTGTGCCGAGTTTTTGCTCGGGGGTTTTGTCCTCCCATTTAAAGGAGATGTTGAGCCATCGGCTAATGGCGCTTTCGCTGTGTTTGACACGGCCGTCGGAAGTCGTGACGGTGATGTTGTGCCGTCTTGTCGCGAAATCGCCTTCGTGCTTCGAACGCTTTTCTTCGACTTTTATGGTGTCGAGCGTCAGCAACGGGTAGATAAGGGCAAAGCAAATGGCGGCGATGATTCCGGTTGCGATTGTGAGCGGAACGCGCTGGTGCATAAAGGAGTCTTCGGGTGCCGCGACGTAAACGTAATAGTCGCCAGTCTCCAAGCAGGAGGCGTAGAGTTTCTGGTTGTCGATGTAGACGAAGTCGCTAAAGCCATCTGCAAGCTGCTCGTCAGTCAGTCCTATTTCGGATGCCTTTTTCCCAAGAAGAAGGTCGTTGGGATGATATGCGACGGTACCGTCTTTTTTCTCGATTGCAAAGGCGAAGCCTCCGGCGCCCGCCTTGATGCCATCGAGCACTGCGTCGATCTTGGTGCTCTTGAGCATTTCTTCTAAGCGCATGGGGCGCACGGCAATCTGCACGATTCCGTCTGCAATGCCATCCTGATCGTAGAGTGCGACTCCGATGTACTGATATGTCTCGCCGGTGGTTCTGTTGATAGAGAGAGGCTGTATATATTCATCCTTGCCGCCCAAAAGCGAGCGGAACTCGTAGGAGGAGTCACCGTACTTGGTCGAAAGGCTGTAGGATCGCTGCGACGTGCTCGAGCTTGTCATATTGCCGTCGCCGTCGTAGAGATAAATTGACTCGATGTTGAGCGTGTTTGCCATGCTGTGCAGGTCGGCTCGCGTGGCGAGCTCTGGATTGTGCTCAACGATGTAGGCGATAATGTGGCAGGCAGTGGCATAGTGCTCGCTATATTGCCTCGTAAGTTCATCCTCGCGCAGCGCATTATTTTTGAGCGTTTGATCAATCTGCTCTAAGCGCTCCCGATTGACCGTCGCCTGGCTCGAAAGGGCAAAGAGCGTTTGCATATAGAAGGTTACTGCCAAAAGTAAGACGAGTCCTGCAATGGACAAGGCTGTTGCGCGCCTGCCCACGGAGGGGCTAAACCGAAGGCCGCGACCGATCTTGACGTATTCGTGATGGTCGTGGTCGTCATGTTCGTCATCCGCTAGGACAAACAGGTCATAGAGTGCCACGGCGGCGACGACTGCGATGAAGGCAAAG
This sequence comes from uncultured Collinsella sp., assembly GCA_900550515.1. Taxonomy (GTDB): domain Bacteria; phylum Actinomycetota; class Coriobacteriia; order Coriobacteriales; family Coriobacteriaceae; genus Collinsella. Next base: position 23,915 of record URSP01000015.1, read on the forward strand.
AGGATGACGCCCACGGTGATGTTGCGCGCGGAGGCGGTATCGCTTTCGGGGATGGCGAGAATGTAATAGGTGTCATCGACCAACTTGACGCGACAATACAGGCTTGTGTTTTTGACGGAAGTGATGAATGTCTTGCCGTCCTCAAGATTGCCCACGTCGATGCCGTTGTCGAGTGCATCGGTACCTATCATGTTCTGATCGGGATGGTAGGTGATCAGGTGCGTTTTTGCCGATACGGCGAGGACATATCCGTGACTGCCGAGCGAGATGTTCTTGAGCATGCTCTCGGCCGAGCCGGTGTCCTTGACAAGGGCGTGCAGCTCTTGGGGATTTTGCTCTACGATGACCATGGTGTCGTCATCGATTTTGGCGGCATAGTATCGCATGAGCCAGTCTTGATCGGGAAGATCGACCTCAACTGGATCGGAGGGCTTGCCGGTCTCGAAGCACTGACGTAGCTGGTTGAAGCGGGCGCGGCTAAAATCGGCTTTGGTGTCAACCGCTTTGGCGATGATGGAACCGTCACGTCGGGCAATGAGAACGTTATCGACCTTGAGCAGGTCCTTGAACTCGGCCATTTTGGCATCGGTCGCTTCATAACCGGCATCGTTGGCTGCCATAAATGCGATGCTCGCGGCACGCGTGCGATACAAGTCATCAAATGTTTGGGTGTTGTCTTTTGTTTCCGACTGGGCCGTTTTAACGAGATCGGGGAGTTCGGCGGCAACGCGATCGAATTCTAAAGCGTATTCCTCTTGCGATAGACGCGTTTGCATCGAGGCGAGTAGGAGTCCCATCGCTAACGCGCAGACGGCTACGGCAATGGCAAGCGCCACGGATTTCTTTTTTAGTCGCTTGGACATGGGTGGACTTCCTTAGTTCCATTTCTCGATGAGCGTATCGATTGTTTTGTCTTTGAGCATTGAGCGTACTTCGGCGGCAACCTTGGGTGAAAGCTCAGAGCCCTTCTGCGTTGCGACGGCGTAGCGCTGTGGGTTGATGCCAAAATCGGGCAGGACGGTGCGCTCGTCATCGAGATAGGTTTTGGCAATTGCGCCATCGGTCGCCATGGCGTCGACGTCGCCGGCTTCCAATGCGCGGGAAAGCTCAGCGTAGCTTGCATATTGGCTCAGATGCCATGTGTCGTAGTCAATGTTGCCGCTCTTGGCATCCTGCTGCTGGGGGATGCCGTCCGAAAGCCCCAGCTCCAAAAACTTCGCGGCAAGTTGAGGTGCAGCGTTTGTTCCGGATACCGTGCCAATTGTTCCGCCCTTAAGCTGGGAGAAGGATTGAATGAGCGATGTATTTTCGACAACAAGAATTACCGAGTCGGTGTAATAGGCGGCAGAGAAGTCAAACAGCTTTTTGCGTTCGTTGCTTATCGAGTAGCATGCGATCAGGCAATCGACTTTTTCCGACGAAAGCATTTCTTCGCGTGTCTCGGGCGTTACGGATGTAAACGAACAGCCTCCATAGCCAAGACGGTTTGCCAACTCGTTGGCGAGGTCGATTTCGAATCCGTAGTATTTGCCGTTGTTGGGATTACGCTCGCTAAACCCGACGATATCCGAGCGGACGCCTACGTTCAGCCTGGCCTTGCCGGACATGTCGGGATTACTGTTCGAGCAGGCTGACAGTACCACAGCTGCCAGTGTGGCTCCGGCTGCCGAGATTGCCAACCGGCAGGCCTTTCGGCGTGTGACTGAATGGTCCATTTGCATTCCTCACGACGAATGTTCAGTCCTTTAATGATACGGACGGGCAAGTATGGAACAGCCGCGAAGCGGCGGGTAAACGCAGGGTTGAGGTGGAGGGCAATCCTGACGGGATTTGGTGCTTTACCGCTAAATGGATGCCCTCATTCTGCAATGGGCGGTGGGTCTTGTCGCATATGGGACAATAGCGGACGGTTGGGTGCTGGCATAAACGGCGCTCACGTATTCGTTTTGCTTGCTAAGGAGTACCCATGGGCGTCGTCGATCCCTTTTCTGTTGCTCGGGCCGCGGGGCTTGAGCTGACCGGGACGTCCGAGGGGCTCACGCTCACCGACGGCTCGATGGAGCTGCGTGCCGATTTTACCCGCATGCTGCCGCGGCTCAAGCAGGGCCGTCTGCAGCAAGAGTTGTTGGTAAAGGCTGCGCGCGCAAAAGGCGTCGAGTGCCCGTGGGCAATCGATGCCACGGCAGGCTTTGGCGAGGATTCGCTGCTGCTGGCGGCCGCGGGCTTTACCGTCGATCTGTATGAGCAGGATTGCGTGATCGCGGCGCTCCTCAAGGATGCTTTGGATCGCGCGGCAGATGAACCGGCGCTTGCGACAGCCGTGGCGCGCATGCGCTTGCATGCGGGCGAGGACAGCATTGCCGGCCTTCGCCATACAGCTGAGTTGATCGGGCGGGGCGAGCTTGCCGCTCCCGATGCGGTGTACCTGGACCCCATGTTTCCCGAGCGCACCAAGAGCGCGGCGGTGAAAAAGAAGTTCCAGCTGCTGCATCACTTGGAGCAGCCGTGCGCCGATGAGGAGGCGCTGGTCCAGGCAGCGCTTGCGGTGCATCCGCGCAAAGTCGTTATCAAACGGCCGGTGAAGGGCCCGTTGCTCGCCGGCATAAAGCCGAGCTATCAGCTTGCGGGCAAGGCCGTTCGTTACGATGTTTTGGTGCCGCCGCGCCCGTAGCTTGCGTGCGATGGCTGGCGCTCCG
>URSP01000016.1:0-25161 GCA_900550515.1 uncultured Collinsella sp.
GACGGAAAGCACATTAAGTGCTTTCCTTTGCGTGCGGAACTCGCGACAAACTTAACCCCCGCCCTCGGCCCCGGAGACCCTCCCTGCCGTCACATTATTCAACCAGTTTTGTGGGCGTGCGCCGCTGCGCGGCTAGCCCGCGTGCTCCTCGGCAGGGTTGGTCTGATTGTTTTTGTTGAAGCTCTGCCTTTGGCTCAAATGGAAACGGGGGACGCATTTGCATCCCCCGTTTTTGTTGTGGTTACTCTAGATCAATAAATTTGGTGCTTATGATCTTGCCGTCTTTTACTAGCATTCTGGCCATGGTGGGGCCTCGGGTGCCTCTGGGGTAGCTAGCGCTGCCCGGGTTGAGGACTAAACAACGGCCCACTTGGGCTTCTTTGGTTACGTGGGTGTGACCATTGATGGCTACGTCTACGGATCCCACCGGAAGGTCTTCGCGGTAGTGGGCTACGGCGAATTTGAGGCCTTCGTAGGTAAAGAGCGCAAGACGGTCTACATCGGGACCGTAGTCGCGGTAGTAATCGTTGTTGCCCAGTACGGCCCGCACGGGGGCGATGGTGCATAGGTGCTCGTAGTCCATCTCTGACGTGAGATCGCCGGCGTGGATGATCAGGTCTGCGCCCTCAAGCTCATCCAAGAGCGCAGGCGATAAATAGCCGTGGGTGTCCGAGATGATGTCGATGCGCTTGGCGCTTGCGCTGTTCATGGGATCCCTTCCGCAAAAAACGATTCGGCAGATACATACAAAAAAGCCCCACGGCTCCGCAGACGATGGGTCTACAGGGCTGCGGGGCCAGTGTGCTAGAGACTCAGAGCCTTCTTGAGCGGCACGACGCGGCGGCGCGAAACCGGCACGCGTTCGTCGACGCCCGTAATGCCCAGCTGGATGGCGCCCGAGGGCACCGTCTCGACGTCCGTAACGCACGCCAAGTTGACGATATAGCGGCGGTGAACACGGAAGAAGCCAAAGTCGCAGAGCTTGGCCTCAAACTGCGCCAGCGAGGTCGTCGACAAAAAGCGATCATCGACGGTATAGATGCAGGAGTAATCGTCCTTGGCCATGATAAAGCGAATGTCATCCACGGGAATGAGCACCTTGCGGCCGCCCTTTTCCACCGGGATACGCTCGATGGTCACCTTGCTGTCCGCAACCGGCTTGGCGCGTTGCATGACCTTCTCGATCGCGCGATCCAAGCGAGCTTCCTCGACCGGCTTCATCAGATAATCGACGGCATCCACGTCGAATGCCTCGACCGCATGGTCACTATACGCAGTCACAAACACGATCGCCGGCGGATTTTTGAGCTTATGCAGCGCCTCGGCAAGTTGCAGGCCCGAGGCACCGGGCATCGAGATATCGAGAAACACGACATCCACGCGACTTTCCATAAGCATCTCGATGGCGGAGCGGACGCTCGACGCCTCCGTGATCGTGCCGATCTTGCCCGTTTGCTCGAGCAGGAAGCGAAGCTCCGAGCGAGCCGGCGCCTCATCATCCACAATCATCGCACGCAGCATAGGGATAAAACCTTTCGTCAACTAACTACGCCGGGCATCCGTCGCATGACGTTGAGCCCGTAGCCCTTTATTTTACTCTTGAATGTCAAAGATGCTCTCTGACAAATCAAGATGAAGGAGCACTTTGGTGCCCTTGCCCGGCGCCGATTCAACACGCGTATAGGAGTGCGGCCCATAAAAGCGATGGATGCGCTCCGAAATATTGTGCATGGCCACACCGGCGCCGCCACCCTGGGGAGAGCTGGCGTCGGGACGGGCAGAGCGCTCGTCAAACAGTCTGGCGGCGGTACCCTCATCCATGCCCACGCCATTATCGGCCACGGCAATCAAGATTGCATCCTCGCCGTCTTGGTGAACGGTCACGTCGATCCTCAGGGCGTCGTCATCGCCCATACCATGACGTACGGCGTTCTCGACAATCGGCTGGATCACGAACGCCGGCACCAGCGTATCTTCCACGTCCTCGGACACATCGAACGTCGCAAGCACGCGGTCCTCGCCAAAGCGGGCCTTCTCAAAGGTAAGGTAGCGCTTGGTCTGTGCAACCTCGCGCGAGACCGGAATAAGCGATCCCGAGTTGTCGAGCGTGGCACGATAGAACGATGAGAACTCACGAAGCAGTTCGCGGGCCCGCAGCGGGTCGGTGCGCGTAAACGATGCAATGGTGTTCAGCGTGTTGAACAGGAAGTGCGGGTTAATCTGCGCCTGCAACGCACGCACCTCGGCGCGCGCCGTGAGTTCCTTTTGCACCTCGAGCTCGTGGATGGCGAGCTGCGTGGACAAGATCTCGGCAAAGCCCGAGGCAAGCGCGTACTGGGTACGGTCGACGGCGCGCGGGGTCTTGTAGTAGAACTTGAGCGTGCCGACGGTACGATCGCCCACCTTGATGGGGGCGATAATGCCGGCGGGGACTTGGTTGTGCGAGCCATCCGAGCCCACGACATCCACCATACGGTTGAACGACTGCACGATGCCATGTTCGATAACGTAGCGTGTGGCAAGCGTGTGGATGGGAGAATCTGGCAGTAGTTTTTCCTCAAACTCGCCCGCGCAGGCCAACACGTTGCCCTCGTCGGTGATGGCCACCGTCATGGCGCGCGTCTCGGGCAAAATGCGCCGGCACACCAAACGCGCCGACTCCTGCGTCAGACCGCCCTTAATGTCCTCGAGCATGGCCGAGGCCACCGAGAGCGTCTCCTCGGTGTACTGGGAGCGCACCGAATCGGGATTGAGCGTCAAAAAGATAAAGATGCACAGAAAGATGCACAGCAGCGCGCAGGCAATCACCGTGGCGATCGGCTCGATACCGGTCACCAAGGCAAAAATAAAGTACACCAGCACGCAAATGGCGCAGGCAACGGCAATGATGCGAAAGATTGATATTGAACTATCGCGCTGGGCGCGGCGGTCGATCATTCGGCCCCCTCCAGGATACTGATCAGTTGTGCGTCACGCCAAAGCCCGTCCATGATCTTGGGCCAAAAGCTCTGGAAACGCAGGTAGCTTGCAGCGTTTTGGCGCGCATAGGCCTTTGCCTCGCCGATACCATGGCGCCAGATGCGCAGGTAGCCCTCATGCTCGCGGGTAAACACGCTGCGGACCATAGCGGTCTTGCGCACGCGGTCGTCGAGCTCGCGCGAAATCCACGGACCCGGGTAGGGCATGAGCGATGCCGCCGTAACGGGAATGAGCTCCTTTTGATGCGCGGCGAATGTCAACTTTGCCCTTTCGTAGTACCAACGGTATACATCCTGCATAAAGCGCGGTGAGCGCTTTTCGGACTCCGGAGGCAGATGACGCACGGTCCACTCGTTATCGAACCACACGTCGTAGCCAAACATGCGCATGTTAAAGAGGTAATCCAAGTCCTCGCCGCGGGTGATAAACGGGTCAAAGGCCACACGCGTAAAGGCGCGGGCGTGCAGGGCCATCAGGCCGCCGCACACGTAGTTAGAGCGCGAGATGCGGGTGCCCGAGAGCGCCTTTTTCATCCAACGGTTGAACTCGATGCGCTTGGTCCACCAACGATGGCAGATGCCCGCCTTGTCCGTGGGAGCCAGCGGCGAGCCGTCGCGATCGTAGAAATAGCCGCTCTTGACCAAGATCGGCAAGCCCTGACGCGTCTGCTGCCCCAACGCATAGGTCGCGCGCTTCATAAAGTCGGCGTCGATGACAGTCTCATCGTCATCCAAAAAGATAACCGCGTCATGCCCCAGCACAGCGGCACAGGCTAGCCCCATGTTGCGGATGGCACCGTAGCCTCGCAGGCTCACGCACTCGCCCGAACCCTTGGGCGCGATCTGAGCAACCCGGTCTGCGATGCGCGAGGCCTGGGTGTTGGTGACAACGGTGACCTTGAGCGTGGGATGCGCGTCGACAATCTCGCGCACGCGCAGCGACACATCGGCTGTGGCAGAAACGGGACAGACCACCAAAAGGATGATGCGCGGGATGTCACGTACCTGCTCAAGCGAGGCCAGACAGCGGTCGAGCTCGGGATTGTCGGCGTTGAGTCGCGTCGAATGGTCATAGGTGCCAGGGGCGTTTGCGCAAGCGTCATCGCCCGCCCAATACGTTGGAATCACGACTGTGGCGTTCATGCCTTACCCTCCCTGCAACACAAAAACGGGACGCCGCCAAACACAGGCGACGCCCCGCGACCTAGCTGATTCCATCATACCCACTTGGGCAAATCATTGCTCGCAAGTCGCAATGTTTATTGCGGATAACCCCAAAAGAGTACCGTGGACAGGCACAATAGCCGCTCGCTCCTATGCGGCATGCTCTGCCGCCCGAGTCATGCGGGACAGGCGGACCAGCAGCATAAAGCCAACGACCAGCAGCACGCCAATGGAAAGGACGCCCAGCGACGGGTTGCCGGTCAGCGAGGTGACGACCGACACCAGGAAGGTGCCCATAACGCTTGCATAACGACCAAAGATGTCAAAGAAGCCGTAGTACTCGTTGGACTTTTCCTTGGGGATAATGCGGCCAAAGTAGCTACGGCTGAGCGCCTGCACGCCGCCCTGGAACAGGCCGACCATAATGGCAAGCACCCAGAATTCAAAGGCGGTCTTTAAGAAGAACGCGGCGAACAGCACAATGCCCATGTAGGCGGCGACCGCCACCAAGATCATGTTGAGCGTGCCCACGCGTCCGGCGAGCTTGCCGTAGATGATGGCGGACGGAAAGGCCACGAACTGCGTAACGAGCAGCGCCAGCACCAGCTGCGTCGAATCGATGCCCAAAGCCGAGCCGTAGCTGGTAGCCATGGAAATGACCGTGTGGACGCCATCGATATAGAAGAAGAACGCGACCATGTAGACCAGCACGGTCTTGTTGTGGGCGATCTCGCGCATGGTGTGTCCGACCTCGGAGAACACACCGCCCACGATGTGGCCGATGGTGTCCTCGGGACCGCGCTCGCGACCGTACTTTTGCTTATAGGTGCGAATGAGCGGCAGAGTAAAGATGAGCCACCAGGCACCAGTGATGATAAACGACAGACGCGTTGCCAGCATGGTGGGGACGCCAAGAGCGGGGCCACCCATGATGAGCGCCAGGCAGATGACGAACGGCACGGTGGAACCGATGTAGCCCCAGGCATAGCCCGAGCTGGACACGGCGTCCATGCGCTCGTCGGTGGTAATGTCGGGCAGCATGGCGTCGTAGAACGTCATAGAAGAGTTAAGGCCGATGGTGCACAGCACGTACACGGTCAAAAATACCATGGCGGACATTGGGATAGCCTGCGCCAGGCAAAGAACCAGACCCGTGAGGAAGAAGCCCAAGAAGAACTTGATCTTGTTGCCGGCGTAGTCGGCAAGCGCGCCCAGAACGGGCATGAGCATGGCGATGACCAGCGAGGCGATCGTCTGCGCATTGCCCCAAGCGACCACCAGGTCGGCCGAGGAAGCGCCGGTATTGATGGCGTTAAAGTAAATGGGCACCACCGAGGTATTGAGCAGCACAAGGGCCGAATTGCCCACATCATACATAACCCAGTTACGCTCGAGCTTGGTGTATTTCATGGACAGGGACCCTTCGTATTCGCCCGATATGCAGTTAGTTCATCGTACCCCAATTGTCCAGGACCGCCGGTAAGGATTCGGCAAAGGGGCACGCACGGGCCCTATTCCTCGCGGTCGAACTCCTCATCGGCATTGAGCGCGCGACCGCTGTAGTTGACGTGACTGGTCACGGCATCCATGTCACCGGTCTCGATAAAACGTGCGACCGTGCACTCGTAATCGACCAGCGCGCGATCAAAGACCTCGGGGAAACTCTCGTTCGAGACCTCGTCGGTAAAGGGATTCTTCCATGTCAGATGGCCCAGGTTACCGGTGCGCTCGGGCAGCTCCGTCGTCACACGATGGGCAAGGCCGTCGAGCAGCGAGTAGTCGTGCACCAAGCCCTCAACCAGCGAGATCGCGCGCGTCTTTGCGGAGCCGGCCGGCTCAATCGCGCGGTAAAGTCGCTGCATATTGGCAACGGCAGCACCGTACTCCCCCGCCGGAATGTCAATGCCGTACACGCGTCCGGCAACATAGCTCATCAGCACGCCGGCCACGCGATTGATGCGATCGGTGGTGACGATCTCGCCCGCCGGCGGGTAATCGTCGACCGTAGCGCCATCGCGTTTAAGCTGCAGCATCAGTACATCCAGGTCGCTCTCGATCACGGCATGAACCTGACTGCTCGAATCCTCAAGCTCTGAATCGGACTCCACGATGCCAAACTGCTGCTCATAGACAAAAGGATGGGCGTTGCGGTCGAGCACGTAATGAGACAGCAGGCCCAGCGCAAAGGCGCGACCCAAGCTGGCGTCGCGCGGCAGCAGATGCGACACGCCGTCGCGCAGGCACGCGAACTGGCGAGACATGCGCGACCGATGCATGACCTGCGCCAGCAGCGTGCAGTTGGAAACACGCGGTGTCAGAATGTGAAAGAAAAACGGGTCGGGGCCTTGGTTGCCCAAGATAAAGGCAATGCGCTCTTCATCGGACGTGATGACGCCCTGCGGAAGACGGTCGATGCTTTCCTCGCCAAACAGATGATGGGTGATAAGCGCGGGCATAATGATCCTTTCGATTTCATTCGATGCCACCCATTATGCCCACCGCGCGCCCATGCCAAACCTGCGATGATAAACGACGGCACGCAGACCGTCTACGCAAGCCCCAAGTGTGCTTTAACCTCGGCAGCGCGACGGCGGGACACGGGCACCGTCGAGGTTACGCGATCGAGCCTGAGCTCCATAAGACCCGTGGAACCGATCTCGACATTGTGCACGTCTTCCAAATTGACTAGGTAGCTGCGATGAACGCGAATAAAGCCCTCGGAGTCCAAGCGACGCTCGAGCGAAGAGATCGACTCATTGATCAGGTACGTTCCCTCGGCGCAGATGGCGTTGCAAAAATCGGCGCGCGCCTCAAAGTAGCAGACGTCTGCGGCGGGAATGAACACCTTTTTGCCCCCGCGGTCCACCGTCAGACGCAAAGGCTGGCGCGGAGCATGGATAACACGACGGGCACCCAAGGCTGCCTCGATCTTGTCGAGTGCCTTTGACAGGCGTGCGTCCTCGACCGGCTTGACGACATAGTCGACCGCATCGAGGTTATACGCATCGGCGGCAAACTCGGCAAACGCCGTCACAAACACAACCACCGGCGGCGTCTTTAGGTTCTGCAGCGTCTCGGCAAGCTCAATTCCCGAGCGACCGGGCATGGTAATGTCTAAAAACAGCACGTCGGGCTTGTTCGACAGAATCGACTCCACGGCTTCGGTGACATTGCCTGCCTCGGCGATCTGACCCACACGCGTATCCTTTTCCAACAGATAGCGTAGCTCGGCCCTAATGGGAGGCTCGTCATCAACCACCAAGATGTTCCAGCCTTCGGACATATGTGCTTCCCCTCTTTTTCTCTCAATCCAACCGCGTGCTACGCCGTCAACGGCGCCGGCTCATGCGGCTCGCCGTTCAGCTCGACGATGACCTGCGTTCCCACGCCCTCCTGGGACTTCACGCGCATGCCGGAATCTTCTCCGTAAAAGAAATGGATGCGCTGAAGCACGTTGAAGAGCGCCAGGCCGCAACCTCGCTTGACGGAGCCGTCGGCGGTAATGCTCTCGGGCTCCTCTCGGCGATGTTGCTCAAACAGATGCGCGCAGACCTCTTCGCTCATACCGATGCCGTCGTCCTCGACGATGATCTCCAAACCGTCATCGGTCTCGAAAGCCCTAACGTGAATAGAAAGCGGCTCGGTCTCGCGCTGCGCGTGCTTGATGCAGTTTTCGAGCAACGGCTGCAAGATAAACGGCGGCACCATGCAATCGCGCACCTCAAAGTCGATATCGACCGAGACGCGTAGACGGCCATCGCCATAACGAGCCTGCATAAGATTGATATAGCGAGTGCCCTGTTCCACCTCGTGCTCGAGCGTTGTGAGGGTATCGGAATCAGAAAGCGTCTGACGGTAGTAATTGGAAAAGTCGATCAGCAGCGACCTAGCCTTGTCCGGCTCGGTACGTACGAGCGACACGATGGTGCTGATGGTATTGAATAGAAAATGAGGATCGACCTGCGATTGCAAGGCGCGCAGCTCCACGCGGGCCGTAAGCTCGTCCTGGCGCTCGAGCTCAAAGCTTGCAAGCTGCGTGGAAATGAGGTCGGCAAAGCCCGAGGCAAGCGCCGTCTGGCGCATATCGATGCTGCTCAGACGGGGATAATACAGCTCGAGCGTGCCCACGCAATGCCCGCGCACGGTAAGCGGTGCAACAATACCGGCGCGCAGGCGCGGAAAGTAGCCACCCGTCTCGGTCGAGGCATCGCGCGAGAACACGCTTTGCTCACCGCTGTTGATCACGTTGAGCGTAGTCCGCAGCACCACCGGAGTGCCCGCGGGGCATTTTGCCGAGTCCTCGCCCCAGCTTGCCAACACCTGCTTGCCGTCGGTAAAGCAGATGGCAGAGGCGATAGTTTCGGACAGGATGATCTTAGAGGCGCCCAGGGCAGCTTCGGGCGTAAGGCCGCGCGACGTGTAGGCGAATATTTTCGACGCGATGGCGAGCGTGCGGTCGGTAGCGCTCGATGTGAGGTCGTCGGGAACGACAAAGACGTACGAGAAGAAGAAGCACAGCATGACCAAGCCGGCAATGACGACAACGGCCGGAACGGGATTGGGATTATCGGTTAGATCCCAGATGAGCAGCAGGATAAGCAGCGGAACGACAATACCGAGCAAGATGGCTTGAACCACATGCTGAGCGGTACGAAAGACCTTGGTAGAGTTGTAGCTCTTGCCCAGAATCAGCCTATTGAGATCCACCGTCATCTCCTTCTTACTGACGCACCCCATAGCAATAAAGAGGGCCGCAAGCGACCCTCTCCATTGCATTATGCAATCAAATACTGTGTTTTACATCAAGCCATCGATGAACGGTAGCTTAGGCGCTGTACTTGTTTGCCTCGCCGAAGGTGCCGCCCTCGACAATCCAGCCGTCCTTCATGATGACGTCCATGTTGTCGGTGTTGAGCACGTGGATGTCGGCGGCGACGTCACCGTTGACGACCAGCAGGTCGGCGCACTTGCCGGCCTCGATGGAACCGGTCTCGTCCTCGATGTGGCACATCTTGGCACCGTTGAGAGTGGCACAGGTGATGGTCTCGACCGGGGTGAAGCCGATCTTGTCGACGAACTCGTACATCTCCTCGATGGAGCAGGTGCCGTACGGGGTGACGAAGGAGAAGGAGTCGGAGCCGATCGTCATGACGACGCCGCGCTTCTTGGCCTCGCGCAGGCAGTCGTAGTTGCGCTGCAGCTCCTTCTCGACCAGGGTGCCCTCGTACTTGTCGTGCAGCTCGGGGACGTAGACGGGCGGATAGGTGGCGTACCAGGTGGGCAGGAAGGCGATCGTCGGAGTGAAGAAGGTGCCCTGCTCGGCCATGAGGTCCATGGTGCGCTCATCGATATCGAAGCCGTGAATCAGCTGCTCGCAGCCAAAGCGAACGGAATCGTAGGCAGCGGCGTGGTTGTTGTAGCAGTGGCTCCACACGGGGATGCCGACCATCTTGGCCTCTTCGACCACGGCCTGAATCTCCTCGGAGCAGTAGTGCTGATCGCGGCCGGAGTCCCAGCGCCAGATGCCGCCACCGGTAGCCCAGATCTTGATGGCATCGGGGTTCTCACGCAGGCGACGGCGGACGGCCTTGCGCAGATCCCAAGGACCGTCGACCTGATCGCCCCAGGGGTGCGATTCCTTGTTGAGCTCCTGGCTGCAGTGGTGGGAGTCGCCGTGGCCGGCAACGCGGCAGAAGCCAAGGCCGGTGGCCAAAACGCGCGGGCCCTTGAAGACGCCCTTGTCGATGCAGTCACGGATCTGGATACCAAAGCGGCCGATCTCGCAGACGGTGGTGAGGCCGTGGGTGAGGCAGTCGTAGGCCTGCTTGACGGCGACGGCCTGCTTCTCGAGGAGCGGCTGCATGACCCAATCGGTGTCATCGTCGGTCAAGTTGCCCGAGAAGTGCAGGTGGGTATCGATCAGGCCGGGAAGGACGGTCTTGCCGGCGGCGTCGATGACCTCAACGCCCTCGGGAAGGTCCTGCATGGCGCCGGCGTACTCGATCTTGCCGTTGTCGTCGACGAGAACGAGGGAGTTCTCGACCGGCTCGGCACCGGTACCGTCGATGAGCTTGCCGCCAACGATTGCATACTTAGTGGACATGGTTCCTCCTTATGGATCCATATAGTGGGCGAGACCGTGTTGGGTTAAGGCCTCACAAAGCTACCCAAGTGGTGCCGGGTTCGGTGCACGGGAGAGAGGATACCGCGCACCCGATCCGCCCCGGCTAGGCGTTACTTTTTTCGGGAATTAGTGAAAGCCATGAGGGCCAGGCCAATAGCCAACCAGCCGATTACGATGCTCCACTCCACCATGTTGAGGGAGGCGGGAGAGAACGGAATCACGAGCAGGCCGATGATGATGGCGCAGGCAGCGATAGCGAGGCCGATGCCAAACTTGCCGCCGGGCACCTCGTAGGGACGAGGCAGGTCGGGCTCGGTGAAGCGCATGCGCAGGCAGGCGAGGGCGACCATACCGCAGGAGAAGATGAAGGCGAGAGCCGACACGTTGGTCAGAGGAATGAGCATATTCTTGCCCAGGAACGGACCGATGACGGTGATGACGCCCAGAACGACACAGGCGAGCTTGGGAGCGCCGGACTTGGGGTCGACCTCGGCGAACTTCTCGGGCAGTTGGCCCTTGCGGCCCATGGCGAGCATGATGCGGCTCGTGGCGCCGTAGAAGGAGTTCATCGGGCCCATGGGTCCAAGCGTGGCGATGACGAGCATGGCCAGGTACAGGAGCATGTTGATGCCCTTGAGGCAGGCAAGCGCGGGAACCGGGCTCTTAACAAACTCATGCCAGTCGAGGATGGTGCCGAACGAGTAGATGCAGACCATGTAGAAGCCGCCGGCGGCCAGCAGGGCCAGGGAGATGATCTTGCCGAACTTGTTCCAGTTGAGGCCCTCGGCTGCTTCCTCAGCCTGCTGAGGAATGGTGTCGAAACCGGCGTAGAAGAACGGGGTCAGAACCAGGACCGACACGATGCCGGCGAACAGGCTGGTGCTCTCGGTAGCGGCCTTGCCGCCGCCAGCACCGGCGACCTGGGAGAACACGGGCATGGCGTTGTCCGGCGAGCCGGTGAACAGCGAGACGCCCATGGCGAGCAGCATGCCGCAGAGCAGGGCCTTGGTCAGGAAGGCCTGGAGCTTGGCAGCCGAGCTGGCGCCGCGGAAGTTGAGGAAGATGACGTAGACTGCAAAGCCGAGCGCGATCAGCGTCGGGAACAGGTAAACGTCGGCGCCCAGGATGGTGTAGAGCTTGACGGCGCGCAGCCACTCAAGACCGGGCAGGCTACCGAACATCTCGGACACGAGGGTCGAGACGGCGATGGCCTCCCACGGGCACAGGATGCCGTTGCCCAGGGCCAAAAGCCATCCGGTGATGTAGCTCAGCGTACGGCCAAAGCTACGATCGACATACTCGACGATGCCGCCCGAGATGGGGATAGCAGCCGTGAGCTCACCGAAAACAGCTCCGACGGGCACGAGGAAGATTGCACCCAAGAGGAATGCGATCATAGCGGGAACGGGACCGCCGCCCACGACCATCCAGTCGCCGACCTGCAGAACCCAACCGGTACCGATGATGGCACCGAAGCCGATGGTGAAGAAGTTCCAGAGCGAGAGCGTTTTCTTCATGCCGCCGTTATCCTCGACTGCAACTTCTGCGTTCTTGTCCGCCATTGTTCCCCTCCTTTCCTATTTGACGCCCTTGGCGTCACCCCTTGCGCGGTCCGTTTTGCCGCGCGCTTTTATTCCATGGCTTTAAGATACGGCCTTGGCGCAGCAGCGCCGCTCGCAGCTCGACCGAAGGCAGAACTGCAAAACGAGCGGCACCGTTTTTGGGACGAACGGCAGGAGACGTCATTCGTCTTGGACGCTTCATCTTGTCTGCTTTTGAATACCTGTTGCCGTGACGCTTGGCGCGCGGCGCGGCAACGTTCATACCATTTGTCAGGCTTTTGGCGCACATACCCATGTGTCGTGCATCTTTTTATGTAGGATAGACAAGTTACACATGAGGCAAGGTGATTCGAATGGCATACGGATACAATGACGGCGACCAACGGCCACAAAGCGTGCGCCTTGCCGGCCGCACCATGCCAACGCCCAGAAGCACCTCCGACAACGACAACCCACAGCGCCCCCAAGAGCAGCCCGGGGCTTCTTCGCAGCAACAAAGCCGTACCGTGCGGCAGTCAGACCGCGTGAGTATGAGCACACGCCACCGCCAGACCGACACATCGCAGCCACGCCGCTACGATCGCCGTACGACCGACTACTACGTTAAGCGCTCCTTTTCGCGACCTCAACGCGATCGCGGCAATTCCGCCCCTCACCCCGCGTCGCACACCACAAGCCACGCGCTTCCAGCCCGCCGTCTACGCCTTGCGCTTTGCTCCATCGCCGCCTGCCTCGTCTTTGTGTTTTTGGGATCCTGTATCTCCCACGGATCAGCCGGTCTTGAGCCCACTGCCGAGGACAGGCTGCTTAAAGCTCCCGTCGCGCCCGGTTACTCCTTTGCGTTCTCGACCCCACGCTCGCAATGGCAGGCCGGCACCATGCCCCACATCTACCAAATTGACCCCGCATGGTCGGAGCTGCCCTATGCCGGTGGCACTATTCGCGAAAACGCTTGCGGTCCTACCTGCCTCACCATGGTCTATATCTTTAAGACCGGCCACACCGATAAGACGCCGGTCGATATATGCGCACTGGCCGAAGCCGGCAACTACGCCCCCACTGGTGCCACCGAGTGGTCGTTTATGACAGGCGGTGCGTGGCAGCTGGGGCTCAACGGAACACAGCTCTATAACGATCGCGAATCTATTACCCAAGCACTTCGCTCGGGTACGCCCGTCATCGCCGCAGTGCGCCCCGGTACGTTTACCAACGTAGGCCACTACATCGTGCTCTACGGCATCGACGATGCCAACCAGATTGGCGTCTACGACCCCAACTCGGCCAGCCGCAGCGCCCGCCGCTGGGGCGTCGTAGAGGTCCTCAACGAAGTCGAAGCCATGTGGGCCTACTACTAGTCATTTAAGAACGTCCCCAATGACTAGGTGAATAGCAAAAGCCCCGCAGCCGGAGCGGACTGCGGGGCTCATGAAGAGAGGCTAGTTTGTGGGCGCTTTGCCCGGCGCCCACGAGAGAGGCAACAGAGTAGAGACTACTCGTGGATGCGGGTACCGGAGAGGCCGGCCATGGTCTCGGCGGCCTTGTCCAGAGCGCCGATGATGCAGGTGCGGCCCTTGCGGGAACGCGCGAACTTGATGGCAGCGCGAACCTTGGGCTCCATGGAACCCTTGCCGAACTGGCCCTCGTCGGCCAGGCGCTCGGCCTCGTCGGCGGTGAGGTCCTCGAGCTCCTCCTGGTTGGGCTTGCCAAAGTTGATGGCGACATGCTCAACGGCGGTCAGCAGGAACAGAACGTCGGCGTCGCAGTCCTCGGCCAGCAGCTCGCCGCCCAGGTCCTTGTCGATGACGGCGGGAACG
Organism: uncultured Collinsella sp.; assembly: GCA_900550515.1. GTDB lineage: Bacteria > Actinomycetota > Coriobacteriia > Coriobacteriales > Coriobacteriaceae > Collinsella. The sequence continues at coordinate 13,643 of URSP01000016.1, forward strand.
CCCTTGTAGCAGCCCTTGTTCTCGTAGTCGCGGACGACGGGGATGCCGCCGCCACCGCAGGCGATGACGATGAACTCGTTGTCGAGCAGGTTGAGGATGGAGTCAGCCTCGACGATCTTCTTGGGATCGGGGGAAGCGACGACGCGACGCCAGCCGCGGCCGGAATCCTCGACGAAGACCTTGGAGGGATCCTCGGCCATGAACTCCTTGGCCTGCTCCTCGGTGTAGAAGGGGCCGATCGGCTTGGTCGGATTCTTGAACGCGGGATCGTCGGGATCGCACTCGATCTGGGTGACGACGGTGGCGGCGTGCCAACGCTTATAGCGCTTGTGCATCTCGCGGCCGATGCCCTGCTGCAGGTGATAACCAATGTAGCCCTGGGACATGGCGCCGCACTCGGGCAGCGGCATCTCGGGGGTACCGATGGCATCGTGGGCAGCGGCGAAGGCGTTCTGGATCATGCCGACCTGCGGGCCGTTGCCGTGGGTGATGATGATCTCGTTGCCCTGCTCGATGAGACCAAGGAGAGCGTGGGCGGTGTTGCTCACGGCCTCGATCTGCTCGACGGGGTTGTTGCCGAGGGCGTTGCCGCCAAGGGCGACGACAATACGATCGGGCTTGCCAAGAGGCTTAGACATTGCTGGAATCCTTTCTGTAAAAGGCCTACAACCCATTAATAACCCGCGTCCGTGCGATACGCGAGTTTATTAAGGTTTATATTCTCTTTATCGCTCATTTTATTCATTTTGAAAATAGCGGAACGGTGAACGGTCGTTTTTATCCGCTCAGCGTACAGAACCCCAGCTCAGGCATATCTACGCCATTTACGTGCAACTTTATTTAAATGCAGCAAGGATTATGTCGGATTATGCAAACTACATCTCTGCTAAACACAAAACGGACAGCGTAAAATCTTACTCGCACTATACGAGATTCTATGCACTTATAAGTCGAGTATGCACCCCTGCAAAAACAAGGGGCTTTTCATCCAGCAAAAGGAATAAAGAAGAGCTCCGAAAAGACGGCAGCAACCCTGTCCTCCCCCGCGTCCCAAAGTGGCGCGAGGTTTCGCGGCAAAGCCGCGAAACAGCGAAAGGGACGGAACACCCGGCCAACTACGTCCTTCATCCGCCCACACAATCCGAGGACGCAGTCGTAGCAGGATCTGAGGGCTAACCTTCGCGGACACTCCGCAGGACGAAAGAACCCCCGCCGCACGTAGTGCGCAGCGGGGGTTCTTTCATGTCCGAGGACGTCCGCGAAGGTTAGCCCTCGGATCCTGCGGTGGGAGACTTAGGCCTCGTTGTACACCGTCTTGAGCTTCAGCAGGTGCTGATAGCGGTCCATAGCGGCCTGCTCGTTCTCCTTGAAGAGCTCCTCGGCGCGCTCGGGGAAGGAACGCGTCAGCGAAGCGTAACGGGCCTCGTTCATCAGGAACTCCTGATAACCGCCCGCGGGCTCCTTGGAATCGAGCGAGAACTTCTTGCCGGCAGCAGCCTCGGGGTTGAAGCGGAAGAGGTTCCAGTAACCGCACTCGACAGCCTTCTTCATCTCGGCCTGGCAGTTCTGCATGCCGCCCTTCTTGATGGAGTGCATCTCGCAGGGGCTGTAGCCGATGATGAGGGACGGGCCGTCGTAGGCCTCGGCCTCGTGAATGGCCTTGAGGGTCTGAGCCGGGTTGGCGCCCATGGCGACCTGCGCCACGTAGACGTAGCCGTAGCTCATGGCAATCTCGGCCAGAGACTTCTTCTTGGTCACCTTACCGGCAGCGGCGAACTGAGCGACCTGGCCCAGGTTCGAGGCCTTGGAGGCCTGACCACCGGTGTTGGAGTAGACCTCGGTGTCGAAGACGAAGACGTTGACGTTGTGGCCGGAAGCCAGGACGTGGTCCAGGCCACCGAAGCCGATGTCGTAGGCCCAGCCGTCGCCGCCGAAGATCCAGAAGGACTTCTTGGTGAGGTAAGCCTTGTCGGCGAGGATCGCCTTGGAAGCGTCGCAGCCGCACTTCTCGAGCTCGGCAACGTAGGCAGCGGCAGCGGTCTTGGAGGCCTCGGCGTCGTTGACGGAGTCGATCCAAGCCTGGCCGGCGGCCTTGAGCTCATCGGACGGACCATCGGCAGCGATGATGTCCTGGGTAGCGGCGATCAGCTTGTGCTGAACGGCCTCATAGCCAACGGCCATGCCCAGACCGTGCTCGGCATTGTCCTCGAACAGGGAGTTGTTCCACGCCGGGCCGTGACCGTCCTTGTCCTTGCAGTAAGGAGCGGTGGCAGCGGGGTTGCCCCAAATGGAGGAGCAGCCGGTGGCGTTGGAGATGAACATGCGGTCGCCGGCGACCTGGGTCACCAGACGTGCATAGGCGGTCTCGGCGCAGCCGGCGCAGGAGCCGGAGAACTCCAGGTAGGGCTGCTTAAACTGGCTGCCCTTGACGTTGGCCGCGATGAGCTCCTTCTTCTCGGAGACGTTCTCGACCATGTAGTCCCAAACGGGCTGCTGGTCCATCTCCTGCTCGGTGGGAACCATCTCGAGGGCGCCCTTGGGGCAAACCTTGACGCAGTTGGTGCAGCCCATGCAGTCGAGCGGGGACACGGCCATGGTGAACTTCATGCCCTTGGCCTTGGGGCCCATGGCGTCGAGCGTGCGGGTAGCCTCGGGCGCGGCGGCAGCCTCGTCCTCGGTCATCGCGAACGGACGGATGGTGGCATGCGGGCACACGTAGGCGCACTGGTTGCACTGGATGCACTTGGTCTCGTCCCAGTGGGGAACGACCACGGCGACGCCGCGCTTCTCGTATGCGGAGGCGCCCAGCTCAAACTGGCCGTCGGCGCAATCGACGAAGGCGGAAACAGGCAGGCTGTCGCCATCCATGCGATCGATGGGCTCGAGCAGGTTCTTGACCTGCTGGGCGATAGCGGACTTGGTCTCCTCGGAGAGCTCGACGGGAGCGGCATCCTCGGCGGTAGCCCAGTCGGCCGGAACCTCGAACTTACGGAAGGCGGTAGCGCCGGCATCGATGGCCTTGTGGTTGGCGTCGACGATAGCCTGGCCCTTCTTCATGTAGGACTTGGTAGCCGCGTCCTTCATGTACTGCAGGGCGTCCTCGGCGGGCAGGACCTTGGCCAGCGCGAAGAAGGCGGACTGGAGCACCGTGTTGGTGCGCTTGCCCATGCCGACCTTAGCGGCCAGGTCGATAGCGTCGATCAGGTAGACGTTGACGTTGTTGTTCGCGATGTAGCGCTTGGCCACGGCGGGCATGTGCTCGGCGAACTCCTCGTCGCTCCACTGGCAGTTGACCAGGAAGGTGCCGCCCGGCTTGACGTCGCGGACCATCTTGAAGCCCTTAACGATGTAGCTGGGGTTATGGCAGGCGACAAAGTCGGCCTTGGTCACGTAGTACGGCGAACGGATCGGGGAATCACCAAAGCGCAGGTGCGAGACGGTGACGCCGCCGGTCTTCTTGGAGTCGTACTGGAAGTAGGCCTGGACGTACTTGTCGGTGTGGTCGCCGATGATCTTGATCGAGTTCTTGTTGGCACCGACGGTACCGTCGCCACCCAGACCCCAGAACTTGCACTCGATGGTGCCGGGGGCTGCGGTGTTGGGCGCATCCTCGGCCTCGGGCAGGCTCAGGTTGGTCACGTCATCGACAATGCCGATGGTGAACTCGCGCTTGGGCTCGTCCTTCTTGAGCTCCTCGAAGACAGCGAACGCGGACGCGGGAGGCGTGTCCTTGCTGCCCAGGCCATAACGGCCGCCGACGACCTTGATGCCCGTCTTGCCGGCCTCGTAGAGAGCGGAGACGACGTCCTGGTAGAGCGGCTCGCCGATGGAACCCGGCTCCTTGGTACGGTCCATGACGGCGATCTTCTGGACGGTCTCGGGGAGAACGTCGACGAAGTGCTTGATGGAGAACGGACGGAACAGACGAACCTTGACCAGGCCGACCTTCTCGCCGTGAGCGTTGAGGTAGTCGATGACTTCCTCGAGCACGTCGCAGAAGGAGCCCATGCACACGACGACGCGATCAGCATCGGGAGCGCCGTAGTAGTTGAACAGGCCGTAATCGGTGCCGAGCTTCTCGTTGATCTTCTTCATGTAGCCCTCGACGACGGCGGGAAGCTCGTCGTAGACCTTGTTGCAGGCCTCGCGGTTCTGGAAGAAGATATCGCCGTTCTCGTGGCTGCCGCGGGTGTGCGGGTGCTCAGGGTTGAGCGCGTGGTCGCGGAAAGCCTGGACGGCGTCCATGTCGCACATCTCGGCCAGATCCTTGTAGTCCCACATGGCGACCTTCTGGATCTCGTGGCTGGTGCGGAAGCCGTCGAAGAAGTTAAGGAACGGGGTCTTACCCTCGATGGCGGCAAGGTGAGCCACCGGCGAGAGGTCCATGACCTCCTGGACGTTGCCCTCGGCGAGCATGGCGAAGCCGGTCTGACGACAGGCCATGACGTCGGAGTGATCGCCAAAAATGTTCAGGGCGTGGGAAGCGACGCAACGCGCGGAGACGTGGAAGACGCCCGGGAGCTGCTCGCCCGCGATCTTGTACATGTTCGGGATCATCAGGAGCAGACCCTGAGAAGCCGTGTAGGTGGTGGTCAGAGCACCGGCGCCCAGCGAACCGTGAACGGTACCGGCTGCACCTGCCTCGGACTCCATCTCGACGACCTTGACCGGGGTGCCGAAGATGTTCTTGCGACCCTGGGCCGCCCACTGGTCGACATGGTCGGCCATCGGGCTGGACGGCGTAATGGGATAGATTCCCGCTACCTCGGTGTACGCATACGAAACATATGCGGCCGCCTCGTTGCCGTCCATAGACTTAAACTTACGCGCCATATACCCCTCTCCTCTCATATAGGTATACAGGCCCCGGCGATCGCCGGGATGTTGGCGTGATGGGATTTACGCTGTTGCTTCCAATCATCTGGCAGGCAGGCTCAGCAGCAGGTACGTGGCGTGGAGAGAAGACATGCCGAGGCGAGGGACAGCTGATGCGCCCCACAGACCCGACCGCCCGTCTTGCACATGACCGAGCGCCGCAAAGGCCGCATGCCGGATGCTCCCGGGCACGCCCCGGCGATGGGAAGCGCCCGCAACGGAAATCCGCATGCGGGTTTATTGTACCCCGCCTTCAAGTGTAATTTCGGCAAATATAGGCGGGCGGTAAAGGTTTACCTCGGGTGACCGCCAAGGGCCAAAATGGCCCCTCCATCCCCGGGCGACCGGCTCTGGAGCGCCAAGGAATGTCCCCAGCCAGCAGAAAAGGAACGTCCCTATCTGCCGGCTAGAGAGCACCGAAGAGGATGGCGTAGGTAGTGGATTCGCCGAGCTTGAGCTCGTCGCCGGGATTGAGTTGGGCGGAACGGCCGGGCTCGACCTGAATGCAGACGCGCGTGGCCCCGTTTACCACCACGGTTCCGTTGGTGGACGACAAATCCTCGACGTGCCAGATATTTTGAGCATCGCACCAGATATGGGCATGGCGGGCCGAGACATCGTCGCCGACGTCGGTAATATCGCCCTCACCAGTGGCCAGCGCGCCAATCTCAACACCCTGCTCACTCGGCTGAATCCAGCGCGGGGCGCTCACGACAAAACTGTTTTGCACGCGCAGCAAGCCCAAGGGGTGCGCCGGGGCGGGTTCGCGTTCGCCAGCGGTCAGCGACATGCCAAGCGAACGCGGCGTGGAGGTGCCTCCGCCACAGGTCGCGTGCGCGTAGTCGATGGCATAGTTCACCGAGGACCGCACATCCGCCGAACAACCGACGGCGACAAACAGCACCAGCACGGCCTCGGCGCGCTCGGCGGGCATGAGTTCCGCCGCCTGGGACAGGCGATCGAGCGCGTTGCGATAGAGATTCGTGTCCTGGTGGCACTCTTCGAGCGCGCGTACCATCGGTTCACCTGCAGGACCGCACACCATATTGATCACAGCCGTGGAGTCCATGGGATTGCGCTGGCGCAGGGCCAGTTGCGACATAATACGCGCAGCCGAGGTACCGTATTCGGCAAAGTAGCGCTGCTGAAGCGTGCCGACCGGCGCGCGAACGATAAAGCGGGAAACCCAAGAGCGATCGGCGGCCCGGCTCTGCGGGCTGCGGCCGTCGGCGAGCGGACGGGACGAAAGCACCAAGCCGCACAGCTCGATATGGCTCAGATGCGCCGCGCGCTTAAAGATGTCAAACATGGCCCCGCATGGGGTGAGCTCAACTTGGGATGCCATGACCTAGGCCTCCTTGGTCGTAGAAATAGAATCGGACGATACTTCGACAGGTCTGCCAAAAGTACGGGCAGCTGCGGCTCCACCGGCAAGCGGAGTCGCCATCTGGGCTTTTGTGCGTCGCGGTGCCGAAACGGGAAGTTCAAAGGCAAAGCCCATCGCAAGCAAAAACCACGTAAGCGTATAGGTTGCAACCAGAGCGGCAACAAGGCCGCCCATCACGGCGCGTTGGGAAAATACGCTACATGCAGCCACAACCAGCACCGGAACCTCGCAGGCAGAAAGCGCAAGCACACCCTGCAGGAACCCCGAGCGCCGATTGCGCGCAAGTGCCCCCGTGGCAACGCCGGCTATGCCTGGCAGCGCCAACGCCAGTGCGGCAATAATACCCGGTAGCGGCCCAGACCACACGAGCGATCCCAAAGTCACCGTCACGCGAGCGCCCGACGCCAGCAGCGCGGCCGAAACCACGACCACAGCCCAAACCACGCTGCAAACGACCGCCGCACCGATCATCGCCGCGCGACGAACCGCGCGGCCGGACGCATCCATGGGGCACGGCGTGAGCGGCTCGCCGCGGAGCGAACGACCGACATTTTGCGCATAGTGGTCACAAAACGCCGAGAGCGCCGCCTCGACCGCCGCCGGCTCGGGACGATCTTTTTGATGACTGGACAGACAGGCCATCACCACGTCGAACAGCTGGGCATCGACAAACGCCAGCGCATCGCGTAGCTCTTCGGAATCCGGCTCAAGCCCTAGCTGCTGGGCCTGCTCGGCCGCGGCGAGCGCCACATCGGGCTCACGACAAAGCAGCTGAGTCAAATCACAACCGGGCGCATGGGCACCAATGGGATAGTCGGGCCGCGTGTCCATCTTGAGACGATAGGGGCTGGCGATGTCGCGCGTCTTTTTGCGCGAACCCGAGGTGCCCGAAGTGCCCGGCGCGGCTTCGTATGGCGCGACGCCGGCAATGAGCTCGTAAACCGTGCTTGCCGCGGCATAGACGTCGATCGCCGGCGACATACGCAAAGCGCGCAGATCGGGAATATCGTCGGTGAGCATCTCGGGCGGGGCATAGGCAACCGTCGCGCGACGCAGCGTGGCATAACGCTCCGTAAACGACGCCTTGCCGCCGGTACCGGCCACGGCCGACGCAGGCTCGAGCGCCAGCGACGAGCCAAAGTCAATCAGGCACAGGTCAAAGGTGCCCTCGGCAAGCTGCCGGTCAAGCGGCAGGCGCGCCGTACGCACCATAATATTAGCGGGCGAGATATCGCGATGGACAAAGCCCTCACCCACCAGGCTCATACGGCAGAGCAGATCGAACAGGTCGCGACCCAGACGCGCCGCCACAAGCGGCGACAGGCGTCCGGCATCATCCACGGCGAGTCGCGAACGCAAGCGGGCAAGCGTCTCGCCCTCGACCCATTCCATGACAATTGCAGGCACACCGTCGACCTCGCCCCAGCCATAGAGGCGGGGAAAGCCCTTAAGGCCCGAAAGGGCACGATGGCATTCGTATTCCTCGCGAAACGCTGCCTTGAACTTGGCGACCAGCGCCTCGTGAGCGGCATCGTCGTCGAACTCATCGCGCGCCGGCAAGATGAGCTGCTTGAGTGCCACGGCCTCACCCTGGGCGTTGACGGCACGCGTCACGCGGCCGGTACCGCCACGGCGCATGGTGGCATCGTCGGCAAACAGCATCGTAAAACGACGCAGATAGGCAGGCAGCTCGTCCTGACCGAGCGCAATGGCCGGCTCAAACCCGTCGACACGCGCCAGGCGCAGGCCGACCATGGGATCGCGACCGAGCGATTGTGGTGTGGTGGATGCAAGATCGGTCATCATAGGGCAAGCGCCGCCACGTTATTGTTGAAGTTACCGAGCGCGACGTCATCATCGCCGTAATGGCCGACCCATTGACATAGGTTGGTATAACAGCCCCACAGATTGGCATACTGCTGATACCACTTTGACCGGGGCGAGAATGTCTGACGACCGAACTCGGCTCGAATGACAAACATCTCCCCGACCAGGCTGTCGCACGGCCTGGGATCTCCCGTAGAGTTATAGGTCGAGACCACGTCATTGGCACGAGAAACGTAACTGTCGAGCATGTTGTACTTGGTCACAAGCCAACTGTGAATGCCCTCTTCCTCAGCAGCGGAAAGGCCACCGGAGTTTGCATCGTTGTCAGTGTTGCCGCCCGTCGAGCCGCCGTTTCCAGACCCTCCGGTAGAGGAACCCGCCCCAGAGCCGCCGCCCGAACTCGATGAATCCGAGCCGGAGCCAGAAGTATCCGAGCTACCGGGCTTTCCGGACTGCTGGGCGTCCTGCTCCTTCTGCTGCTCGACCTTATTCACCGTTGCCGCCACGCTATTGTTGGACAACCGATCGATGATCTTGGTGTTGGTGAGCACGATGGTTTTGCCATTGGCAAGCGTGACTTCGTTGTCCGGGGCCTCGGCGCCGTCCGCATCGTCGGTGCCAAACACAATATGAGCGACCACACTTGCCCAAGCATATCCAGTCGTGGTGCCCAGATCACTTTTGACCTCATGCCCCACGCGCGGTTCGCGTGCGGCATGCGCCTGCATCATGGACGGCACGGTCATACCATAGGCAGAAACGCCAGCTATGGCCAGCACCAGCGAGCAAGACAGCAGCGCGTACGCCCGCGGCGCCAAGCCCAGTCGGCGTCGCATGCGCACCGCGGCGCCGCGCTTTGTCTGAGTGCCACCGGGCCGCATGCGTTCTCCTCCAACAAAAACACGCCGCTCAGAAGCGGCGCATTCATTCAAATCCATATTTGAGTGTATCAGCGAACCCAAAAGGTTGCGCAACGAATGGGCAAATTAAGGATGCGAGCGGAAGCATCCATGCGATAAGCGGACACGAAGCATCTTTGTTGCACAACAAACTCACAGTCGCACGGGGAAATTATGACTACCCCGTGCGTCGCGAGGAAAACATACAGCAGGAGCAGGCTCGCCACCTAAATCGCACGACGGGCCTCGATGGCGCGGCCAAGTGTAAGCTCGTCGGCATACTCCAGGTCGCCGCCCACGGGCAGGCCGCTCGCCAGACGCGACACCTCGACGCCCAGCGGCTTGATAGTGCGGGCCAGGTAGCTCGCCGTGGTCTCGCCCTCGATGTTGGGGTTGGTGGCGATGATGACCTCATGGATATCCTCGTGGCCCAGACGCGCCAGCAGCTCGCGGATGTGCAACTGCTCGGGACCAATCTTGTCCATGGGGCTAATCACGCCGCCCAGCACATGGTACAGGCCATGGTAGCTGCCCGTGCGCTCGATTGCCTGGACGTCGCGCGGCTCGCCCACCACGCAAATGCGAGTGGTATCGCGCATCGGGTCCTGGCAGATGGAGCACTCGTCGGCCGTGGCGTAGTTAAAGCAGCGGCTGCAAAAGTGGACCTCCTGCTTGACCTCCAGGATGGCCTCGGCCAGGCGGCGGGCCTCCTCGGCATCGGCCTCGAGCAGGTAATAGGCGATGCGCTGGGCCGACTTGGGACCAATGCCCGGCAGACGGCCCAGCTCATCGAGCAGTTTTTGCAGACTGTGATTCGCACTCATATATATGCGTGTCTTAGAACGGCATGCCCGGGATGTTGAGGCCGCCGGTGATGGCGCCCATCTGCTTGTTGGCGAGCTCGTTGACGCCGCGGACGGCCTCGTTGACGGCAGCCATGATCATATCCTGCAGCATATCGACGTCCTCGGGATCGAGGGCATCGGGATCGATGGTGAGGTTGACGAGCTCCATCTCGCCGTTAACGGTCACCTTGACCATGCCGCCGCCGGCAGAGGCGTCGACGGTCTGGGACTTGAGGTTCTCCTGCGCGGCGGCAAGCTGCTCCTGCATCTTGCGAGCCTGCTTCATCATCTGCTGCATGTTCATACCGGCCATGATGGCTCCTTTACGTGCGGCCGCACGCCGAGCTGCAAGGGCAGTCGGAGCACGGCGGGACTTTCAAACTCAAAAATCGTACCACGGCGCGCGGCGAGAGAGCGGGGCGGACGTGTTACCTCAGTCGATATACATGTCCTCCAATACAAACCGCACTCAAAGATTATGCAAGGTCGAATTATGCAAGGTTGCATAATATCGCACACTCAATCTAGTAGAGCCGAATCCGGCATTTCATGTGCGCCACTAAATAGCTAAATGCCGAACCGCTGCTCGAGGCGGCGCACATGGCGGCAGGGTATAATTTGATTGCCATAGATAGTAATTTGGAGGTGCCCCATGAATGCCCCCAACGCGCTCCAAAACATCCGCTCAAAACACCCCGTTGCATATGTGGTTCTCTATCTCTTTGTCGGCTGGACATTGCTGGTTGTCATCACCCATGCCATAGCTTTTGGAGCAGAACTGCTGATAGCCAGCTCGGACCAGCCCGTCGTCAAATGGGAGACGACCGATGAGTGCACCGACGGAACCCGAACCGTCTACTACAACAGCCCGTCCCTCTATCAAGAGTTCAAGGTCAAGATAAAGGACTTCAAGATTGTCGATGCCGAGCTAGGCGTTTATTTGGCAATCGGAGCAACCATTAACGCCGAGCAAGTCGAGTACACGGACAGCCATGCGACGTATCGTATCGACCTCAGCATCCTAGGCCGACCGTCACGCACCTGTCTGCTCAAATGCGACATACGCGGCACCACACTACACATGTCCGAAATACAGATGCGCCCGGACAAGGGGTCCTCTTCTTGAGCAGTATACCCGCCTGCGCAGCTACTCCACCGGCTTGAAGATGGTGGCCTGGCCAAAGACGCTGCGGATGAGGGCCTTGGCCTCGTCCTCGGTCTGCGGGATGCTCGGGGCTGCGCCCTGATGGCCGAAGGGGCTGCCAGCACCGGGATTGGATTCCCAGGGAGCGGCGGGGACGTCGTCGTTTGCAGAGGCTGCGGGTGCCACAGCAGCGGCCTTGGTCGCGGACGCCGCACCCGGCACGTCGAACGGGGGCAGATCGTCCCCGCCGGCATCGGCAGCAAAACCACCGACCATAGCATCGTCGTAGGGCACCTGCTCGGATTCCCATGGCGCAGCCTGCGCAGGCGGCTGAGCCATGGGGACGGACGCGCGCTCGGGCGCTCGGGGCGCGGGCTCGGTCGGGAGCTTGCCCGTGGCAGGAGCACCGGCAGGGTTGTCGGAGCGCAGCCAAGGGGCCTTGGCCAGGTCGGATGACTTGGGCGCAGGCGCGGCAGCGGACTTGGGCGCGGGGATCGGAGCAGCCGGTTTGGGCGCCGCGGGCTTAGGCGCCGACGGGGTCG
>URSP01000017.1:0-24875 GCA_900550515.1 uncultured Collinsella sp.
AAGTCCTTGGCCTTATCCCATGCCAGCATCACCGTCGTCTTGACGCTCGGCAGGCGGTAATTGGGAAGCTCCATGATAAACGGCACCGGGTCGCCCTTAAATGCCGTGCGGTTGAGCACCAAAGCCGCGATGCAGCCGACCACGATACCGATCAGATAGAGCGAGACCATGGCGGGAACCGTCGCCTGCGGGAAAAAAGCCCCGCACAGCAAGCCGTAAACCGGCAGCTTGGCTGAGCAGCTCATAAACGGCGTGAGCATGACCGTCATCTTGCGGTCGTGCTCGGATGGGAGCGTACGGGTCGACATGATAGCCGGCACGGTGCAGCCAAAACCGACGAGCATGGGCACGAAGCTGCGGCCCGACAGGCCAAAGCGACGCAGCACCTTATCCATGACAAAGGCTACGCGTGCCATGTAGCCGGAGTCTTCCAGAATGGAGAGGAACAAGAAGAGCACGACGATAATCGGTAGGAAGGTCAGCACGCTGCCCACACCCGTAAGTACGCCGTCGACAGCCAGTGAGCGCACCACGTCGTTGGTTCCGAATGCCTTGAGGCCCGCATCGGCCGAGGCGATGATGGCAGCGATACCGTCCTCCATGAGTCCCTGCAACGCCGCGCCGATCACGCCAAACGTCAGCCAAAAGACGAGGCCCATGATCACCAGAAACGCCGGAATGGCTGTGTAACGCCCGGTCAGGATGCGGTCAATCTTGACGGAGCGCACGTGCTCGCGGCTCTCGTGCGGCTTGACGACGCAACGCCCGCACACGTCGCCGATAAAGCTAAAACGCATATCAGCCAGCGCAGATAGGCGGTCGGTGCCGGCCTCGCCCTCCATCTGGGTGATGATGTGCTCGATAGCGTCGAGCTCATTGCGATCCAGGTGAAGCGCCTCGGTTACCAGCTCATCGCCCTCGACCAGCTTGGTCGCCGCAAAGCGCACCGGGATGTGCGCCGTCACGGCATGGTCCTCGACCAGGTTGGCAATACCGTGGATGCAGCGATGCAGCGCACCGCCATCCGGACCGTCGGGCGCGCAAAAGTCCAGGCGACCAGGGCGCTCGCGGAACCGTGCCACGTGCAGGGCGTGGTCCACCAGCTCGCCGATGCCCTCGTTGCGGGCAGCGCTAATGGGAACAACAGGCACGCCCATCAGGCTCTCGAGCAGGTTGACGTCTACGGCGCCGCCGTTGGCGGTCACCTCGTCCATCATGTTGAGCGCGATGACCATAGGACGGTCAAGCTCCATAAGCTGCAGTGTCAGGTACAGGTTACGCTCGATGTTGGTGGCGTCAATGATGTCGATGATGGCGTCCGGGCGCTCGTCGAGGATGAACTGACGGCTCACGACCTCTTCGCCTGTGTACGGCGACAGGGAGTAAATGCCAGGCAGGTCGGTAACGCTCGCCTCGGGATGGTTACGGATGGTGCCATCTTTGCGGTCGACCGTCACGCCGGGAAAGTTACCGACGTGCTGGTTGGAGCCCGTCAGCTGGTTGAACAACGTGGTCTTGCCGCAGTTTTGGTTGCCGGCGAGGGCAAAGTGCAGCGGCGCGCCCTCGGGCACGGCCGTCTTTGCCGCACGGGGCGAATACGTCCCCTCGCCCAGGGCCGGATGCTCCGTCGTGCCGATTGCGGCGTTAGCGCGCGGACCCGTATCGGTGTCGTGAATACCCACGAGCTCGATGCGAGCGGCATCGTCCTTGCGCAGCGTTAACTCGTAGCCACGCAGGCGGATCTCGAGCGGGTCACCCATGGGGGCGTACTTCATCATGGTGACTTCGGTGCCCGGCGTTAGACCCATGTCCAAAATATGCTGTCGGAGTGCCTGATCGTCCGATGCCACCGATGCGACAACGGCGTCCTTTCCAATCTCGAGTGTATCGAGCTTCACGTCCGTGTTCCTCCCCCGGCGCCCACAGGGCGTTGTATTTATGTTAGCCATGGCTAACCGTTTGCCATGGCTAACCAATTTTAAGCTTACATGATAGCGTGAACACACAACGACGTTCAATCAGCAAATTGGCGCAATGGGGACAGGCAGGAGAGTTCAGGGCCATAGTTTCCCGATGAGGCCTCTCGGGGAAACTACATTCCAGCCCCGGCTCGAAACGGGATATGGTTTCCCAAACAGGCCTCTTACGGAAAATGCATCCCGGAATCCCCGCTCGAAACGGGACGCGCTTTCCCAGTCGAGGCCCTATGGGAAACTGCGTCCCACCTTGAAAGGCAAAACTGGGACGCAGTTTCCGGGCGGGGCATCAAAAACGAAGTTGCGGTGGAATAGTTCCTGGATGGGCTGGTTGATGCCCCAGATAGGAACTATTTCACCGCAAGTTATTGAAGGGCTGGGATGCCGGGACTCTTACAGATGGCGCTCCAGGAAGCGGAAGGCTAGGCGAATCCAGGGGCGGACCGCCACCTGCTTGTCCTCGTTGTCGACCGCGGTGTTGGCGTTGCCGAGCGAAAGGCCGTGACCGCCCTGGTCGAAGACGTGCATCTCGCATGCAACGCCCTCCTCGGCCATGCGCTGCGCAAACGGGTAGACCTGCGCGATCGGCGCCGTCTTGTCGTCGGACACGCCCCACACAAAGGTCGGCGGCATCTGACGCGAAACATGCGTGGTAGGGCAGATGTCGGCCAGATGCTCGTCAGTTGCCTCGCCGCCCGTCACCATCGACAGGTAGTCGTTGAGCAAATCGCGCCCCGTCTTGCCGCCCGTCTTGGGCACACGCAAGTCAATGCGCGGATCGCGCGTCTGCATGTCACGCACATAGGCAAAGTCGAGCAATGGATAGCCCAGCACCACGGCATCGGGACGAATGTCGTCCGGACGCGCCCCGGCAAGTGCCGCGAAGGGGCCGGTCTTCCACTGTGTTGCCAGCGAGGCGCAGATCATACCGCCCGCCGAGAATCCCACGACGCACACGCGCTTAGGATCGACATGCCACTCGTCGGCGTTGGCGCGCACCGTGGCGACCATCTTGGCAAGATCTGCCTGGGGGTGCGGAAAGCTCACGTCACCCGTAGAACTCGTGACATAGTTGAGCACAAAGGCCTGGTAGCCGCGGTCCAAAAACGCAAACGCCACAGGATCCTGCTCATGCGGAGCGATATGCGTAAACGCACCTCCGCCACAGATAATCACGGCAGGGCGGCGGCCATTCGGTTTATCGGGCAGCGGCTCGGCACCCAAATACGTAAACGTCGCCGGATATTCCTCGGTCGGCTCCTCGCCCCACAGCGCATGGTTCTCGACAATCATATGTGCTCCCTTCGCGCAAATTTAGCGCCCTTGTTTTTCGCTTTCAAGCGTACCCCACTTGAACCCGTGGCGCAGAAACACACCGGCAATAAGTTTCCCTTCAACTGATATATCACATAATCCCAGTTCAGAGGTATCGTTGAGCAGCGTAGAATAGGGGCGTTGACCAAGCCGCGAAACACATGTGAAACGTTTCCGGCAAACCAAACGCGCGATATGCGCCTATTTAAGTTGGAGGCAACTATGGGTCTGCTCGATTCGCTTAAGTCCACCTTCACCTCGACCGGCGAGGCGTCCGTTCCGCCCGCAGCAAGCTTCGCTACCCGCGAAGGCGTCATCTATGCCCCCGTCAACGGCGTGCTCGTCAACCTGAACGAGGTTCCCGACGAGACGATCGCCTCGGGCATGCTTGGCCAGGGCTATGGCATCGAGCCCATTACCGGCACCATCTATGCGCCCGCCAACGGCCGCATCGGTGCCACCACTGTCACCAACCACTCCATCGGCATGATCACCGAGGACGGTCTTCGCGTGTTCATCCATGTTGGCCTGGGCACCGTGGAAATGAACGGCAAGGGTTTTGCCCGCTTTGTCGAGATGGGCGATGTGGTCAAGGCAGGCCAGCCGCTCATCAGCTTCGACCGCGAGGCCATCAAGGCCGCTGGTCACGAGGACATCGTGACCGTCATCGTCTCCGAGCTCGATCGTCTTAAGAGCATCGACCATGTCGGCGAATCTGGAACGCTTATCGGCGGCAACCCGCTCGTCAAGCTGGGCGACCCGCTGCTGGTAGCCAAGACCAAGTAGCCAGGCCCCGCGCCATACAGCCAAAAGGCACCTCGTCAAGCGCCCGCGACCATTTGGCCGCGGGCGCTTTTCGTTTGAAAAACCATCCCGCCAATGCCTTATCTGTATAGCCCAAATGAGCCGAGCTGCTAGAATATCGAACTGTATGGATAACTATCATTCAACCGTTATGGGAGGATACGTGAACCGCACCAAAATCGCGCAGCTCTATGCCGATGCCGAGTCGCTCGGCGGCCAGACCGTCACCGTCGCCGGCTGGGTCAAGTCCGTCCGCGACATGAAGAACTTTGGCTTTGTTACGCTCAACGACGGCAGCTGCTTCCGCGACCTGCAGGTCGTCATGAACCGCGAGGCACTCGACAACTATGACGAGATCGCCCATCAAAACGTCTCGGCCGCACTCATTTGCACCGGCACCGTCAAGCTGACCCCCGATGCGCCCCAGCCTTTCGAGCTTTCTGCCACCTCCATCGAGGTCGAGGGCGTCAGCGCCCCGGATTACCCGCTGCAGAAGAAGCGCGCAACCGTCGAGTTCCTGCGCACCCAGCAGCATCTGCGCCCGCGCACCAACCTGTTCCGCGCCGTGTTTCGCATCCGCTCTGTCGCGGCTGCCGCCATCCACCGCTTCTTCCAGGAACAGGGCTTTGTCTACGTCAACACCCCCATCATCACCACGAGTGACTGCGAGGGCGCCGGCGAGATGTTCCGCGTGACCACGCTCGACCCCAAAAATCCGCCCCTCACCGAGTCCGGCGAGGTCGACTGGAGCCAGGACTTCTTTGGCAAGCATGCAAGCCTCACCGTGTCCGGCCAGCTCAATGCTGAGAACTTTGCCATGGCCTTTGGCGACGTGTACACCTTTGGCCCCACCTTCCGTGCCGAGAACTCCAACACCACGCGCCACGCCGCCGAGTTTTGGATGATCGAGCCCGAGATGGCCTTCGCCGACCTCAACGACTACATGGACAACGCCGAGGCCATGCTCAAGTACGTCCTTAAGGACGTTATGGCCACCTGCCCCGACGAGCTCAATATGCTCAACAAGTTTGTGGACAAGGGTCTGCTCGAGCGCCTGGACCATGTCGCCAACTCCGACTTTGCCCGCGTTACCTACACCGAGGCCGTCGAGATCCTGGAGCAGGCAGTCGCTGCTGGCCACCAGTTTGATTACCCCGTCAGCTGGGGCATCGACCTGCAGACCGAGCACGAGCGCTTCCTGACCGAGGAGCACTTTAAGCGCCCGACCTTCGTGACCGACTACCCGGCCGATATCAAGGCGTTCTACATGCGCATGAACGAGGACGGCAAGACCGTCGCCGCCGCCGACTGCCTGGTTCCCGGTATCGGCGAGATTATCGGCGGCTCCCAGCGCGAGGAGCGCCTGGATCTGCTCGAGGCCCGCATCAAGGACCTGGGCATGAATCCCGAGCAGTACAAGTACTACCTTGACCTGCGCCGCTACGGTTCCTGCAAGCACGCCGGCTACGGTCTGGGCTTCGAGCGCTTGGTCATGTATCTGACCGGCGTGGGCAACATCCGCGACGTCCTGCCGCACCCGCGCACCGTGGGCAACGCCGACTTCTAATTGTCGGACGCTAGCTCGCGTCGCCACACGCCAACGCTCATCGCACAAGCGTCTCTCGACATCGGTCGAGAGACGCTTTTTTCAACAGCATCCGTCAAGCTTTTGGCAAGTTTTTGGTCAGTTGAGCAGGGCTGTTGAAAACTCGACCCGCCGTTTGCCGACGACTACCGACCGCCCAGAGCGCCCTGCGCCCCTGGGAAAGCCCCACGTCCTAGGCTCCATACCGTCGCCACCCAAAACGGAAAGGACGTGGGCACGATGACCGAAGCCGCTGTTGAAACCTACGACACCACGACTAGAGGCGCCGCCTCGATGGCAGCCTATCGCGCCGTTCGCATCCTGCAACTATTAAGCGAAAACACCGGCGAGGACAAGGCCATGCTTTCCGATGAGTTGATCCGGCGCCTCGCCCATCCCGACGACCCCGCCCGCATGCCCATCTCGGCGGCGCGGCGCAGCATCTACACCGCCATCTCCGCGCTTCGCCATGCCGGATACGAAATTGAGTACAAACGCGGCGTGGGCTACAAACTTCTTACCCGCCCGCTCACCGATGAAGAGATCATCCGGCTCCACGGTATGGTCATGCGCAACCGCTCCACGCCTATCGCTATCCGCAAGAGCATGGCGCAGCACTTAGTTGCCATGGCGAGCGCCGACGTTCGCGGCTACCTCGATACACCCGAACCCGCTCCAAGCGCAGGCAGCAAGGCTACCAAGGCAACGCGCACGCCCATCAAGCGCATCGACACGTGCGAGCTCGTCGAGCAGGCCATCGACCACGGAACCACGGTGAGTTTTGATATTTCGAGCGTCACGACACGCGGCGAAACCGAAGCAGCACGGATGACACTCCGTCCCTTTGCCATCAGGCAGCGCGATGGCATCTCGTATCTGCTGGGAACGGTCTACGACGCCCGAGGCACCGACGATACGCTGCGCACCGTCGAGATCGCCCGTATGAGAAACGTCAGCACGCGCCTGCTCGACGGCAAGAAGCTCTTCGCCGCCCTGGACGAGGACGACGCCTCCTCCGCCGCATAAGACCCTCCGCCGCCCATTCGACTACCCGTACCGCCCATCCGATTCTGTATTAAAAAACCCGCCAGGCTGTTGTAAAAATGGACATCAGCGCTACTATAGTTCCACTTGCACTTTGTCCCAGTGCAGTGTTTCCAGCCATTTTTATACTGGGGGTAATGATATGAAGGACATCACCATCAGCCGCAGGAGCCTTCTGGTCTCCGCTGGCCTGCTCGCGCTCGCCCCGCTCGCCGGATGCGGCGGCAACTCTGGTTCCGGCTCTGCTGCCGCCGGTTCCGACTACACCATCGGCGTTCTGCAGCTCACCGAGCACTCCGCACTCGATGCCGCCAACGACGGCTTTGTCAAGGCCATCAAGGAGAGCGGCCTTAAGGTCAAGATCGACCAGAAGAACGCCCAGAACGACCAGTCCACGTGTAAGTCCATTGCTGACAAGTTTGTGGGCGACAACGTCAACCTGATTTATGCCATCGCCACGCCCGCCGCGCAGGCTGCCGCCGGCGCCACGGCCGATATCCCCATCGTGGGCTGCGCCATCACCGACTACGCCGCCTCCGGCCTGGTCCAGGACAACGACAAGCCCGGCACCAACGTCACGGGCGCTTCCGACCTCACCCCGGTCGCCGAGCAGCTCGAGATGATGCAGAAGGTCCTGCCCGACGTTAAAAAGGTCGGCCTGCTCTACTGCACCGCCGAGTCCAACTCCGACGTCCAGATCAAGGCCGCCAAGAAGGAGCTCGACAAGCTGGGCCTCGAGTACACCGATTTCACCGTCTCGAGCTCCAACGAGATTCAGTCCGTCGTCGAGTCTGCCGTGGGCAAGGTCGACGCGCTGTACTCCCCCACCGACAACACCATCGCCGCGGGCGCCTCGCAGGTGGGCCAGATCTGCAAGGAGAACAAGCTTCCCTTCGTGACTGGCGAGGAGGGCATGTGCATGGCCGGCGGCCTGTTCACCCTCTCCATCAATTACGAGGATCTGGGCTACGCCGCGGGCGAGATGGCCGTCAAGATTCTGAAGGGCGAGGCCAAGCCCGAAGACATGCCTATCAAGCACCTCTCGAGCAAGGACCTGGTCGTCGTCAAGAACGACGAGATGGCCGAGGCCCTGGGCATCGACCTTTCCGCTCTGGACGCGTAATGCCATACGCGGCATGCGCCTAGAGCCCGTGCTCGCGCTTTAGCCGCGTTATTCAATATCTGAGCCACAGGGGCGGGCGCTGTAGACCGGCGTCCGCCCTGCTTGTTTCAGGTAAAACAAAACGTCTGTCCGCAGCTCTTCTATGCATTGTTACCGCTATTATGGTGAATCACGTGTCCACCCTATCCTAGGAGGTATGAAGCATGCTCATTGCATTGCAGGGCGCCGTTTCGCAGGGCGTCCTCTGGGGCATTATGGTGCTTGGCGTGTTTATCACGTTCCGCCTACTCGATATTCCCGATATGACCTGCGACGGCAGCTTTGCCCTCGGCGGCTGCGTCTGCGCTGTGCTCATCGTCAATAACAACGTCGACCCGCTGCTCGCCGTGCTGGCCGGCATGTGCGCCGGCGCCATCGCGGGCGCCGTCACGGGCATTTTGACCACCGTCTTTGAGATTCCCGCGATCCTCGCCGGAATCCTCACCCAGATCAGCCTGTGGTCCATCAACCTGCGCATCATGGGCAAGTCCAATACGCCCATTCTTGCCAAGGGCACCGTGTTTTCGGCCGTCAGCAATATGACCGGTCTGCCGCAGTCCACCGTTGCCATCATCTTGGGCATCCTGCTCGCCGTGGCTATCGTTGCCATCCTGTATTGGTTCTTTGGCACCGAGATCGGCTCGGCGCTGCGCGCCACCGGCAACAACGAGTACATGATCCGCGCCCTGGGCGTTAACACCAACTCCACCAAGATGATCGCCCTCGTGCTCTCCAACGCCCTCATCGGGCTTTCGGGCGCGCTCATCTGCCAGAGCCAAAAGTACGCCGACATTGGTATGGGCACCGGTGCCATCGTTATCGGTCTTGCCGCCATTGTTATCGGTGAGGTTCTCGGCCGCCTGCTGCCCGGCGGTCTCACGCAGTTTAGCGTCCGTCTTGCCTCCGCCGTCTTTGGCTCCGTGGTGTACTTCCTTATCCGCGCCATCGTGCTGCAGTTGGGCATGGACGCCAACGACATGAAGCTGCTCTCCGCCGTGATCGTCGCCGTGGCCCTGTGCGTGCCCGTGGTTTGGGAGCGCTATAAGCTCCGCAGCTCCTACACGAGAGGAGATGAGGCAGATGCTTAAGCTCTCGCACGTCAAGAAGACCTTTAACAAGGGCACCGTCACCGAGAAGCGCGCGCTCACCGGCGTCGACCTCACCCTGAATGACGGCGATTTTGTAACCGTGATCGGCGGCAACGGCGCCGGCAAGTCCACGCTGCTCAACATGATCGCCGGCGTGTACCCGCTCGATTCGGGCGTTATTGAGCTCGATGGCACCGACATCTCGCGCCTGAGCGAGTCGCAGCGCGCCAAGTACCTGGGCCGCGTGTTTCAGGACCCCATGCGCGGTACCGCTGCCGACATGCAGATCGCCGAGAACCTGGCCCTCGCCAAGCGTCGCGGCCAGCGTCGCGGCCTTTCGTGGGGCGTTACCAAGGCCGAGAAAGATGAGTACGTTGAGCTGCTCAAGCGCCTGGACCTTGGTCTTGACACGCGTCTTAACGCCAAGGTCGGCCTGCTCTCGGGCGGCCAGCGCCAGGCACTCACCCTGTTGATGGCCACGCTCACCAGGCCGCGCCTGCTGCTGCTCGACGAGCACACGGCGGCCCTCGACCCCAAGACGGCCTCTAAGGTGCTCAACCTGACCGAGGAGATCGTCGACGAGAACCACCTGACCACGCTCATGGTCACGCACAACATGAACGACGCCATCCGTCTGGGCAACCGTCTGATCATGATGCACGAAGGCCATGTGATCTACGACGTGGCGGGCGATGAGAAGAAGTCGCTCACCGTAGCCGACCTGCTGCAGAAGTTCGAGGAGGTCTCGGGCGGCGAGCTCGCCAACGACCGCATGCTGCTAAGCTAAAACCTGCCAAAAAGGGACAGGTTTATTTTGGTAGGTTTTATCTGCGCAAACGCCAAAACCGCCGCAAAGGGACAGAGGCCCTTGCGGCGGTTTTCGCATATTATGTCGATAATCCAGCGTCAGCAGGAACTACTGGTTAAGGACTAAGGAAACTGCCACGAGAAGCTCTCTTCCCCGTCTCGCCTTGACCGCCGCACTCCTTGCCGGCGTGCTCGCCGGCGCCCCAGCTTACGCCACCGCGGCCACCCCATCTCAAGTTATCGGCCCGTCCGAATTTGATCGGACGGGCTTCTTGGTGGGTATCATGGTTGGACGATCATTAGGAGGTTTTCCCTACATGGAATTGTTTGAGCTGATTCTTCATTTCTTTGAGCAACGGTGGGTCCACAACATCATCTGGGCCGTCATCTTGGCGATAGGCACCGCCATCGCCGCCAAGGTCGTATCCAAGACCCTGAACCATCTGCTTAACCGAGACGATAACCCGCTTCCGGCATCGAGTATCTTCATCAACATCGCGCGCGCCGTCATCTGGATGATTGGCGGCAGCTTTATCCTCGACAACTGCTTTGGCATTAATGCAAACGCCCTCGTCGCCGCTCTTGGCGTCGGCGGCATCGCCATCTCGCTCGGCTTTCAGGACACGCTGTCAAACCTTATCGGTGGCATGCAGGTGACGTTTATGGGCATCATCAAACCCGGCGACAATATCGAGGTCGGCGGCGTATCCGGCGTGGTCCAAGACATCACTTGGCGCCATACAACGATTGAGGATGCCTGTGGACAGACCATCATTGTGCCCAACTCCAACATCTCCAAGAACACGCTCGTGCATTTGATGCCCTTTGGGCGCGTGGCCGTGCCCGTTGCCGTAAAGGACACGTCCAAGTGGGTTTCCCTTGACGTGCTGGCAGACGAGCTGACCAGCGCCACCAAGGCCGCCGTGCTTCCCATCTCGGGCTTTGACAAGGAGCCCTACGTACTCTTTAGCGAAATCGGCGACTTTGGCATCAAAGGAAAGATCATCTTTATCGTCAGCGACGACAGCACTACTTTCACGGCAGCCGACGCCTGCATCCGTGCCATCGCCCCCATCATCGCCTAACCCGCCAAAAAGGGACAGGCACCTTTGTGGTGGTTTTCATTCGTGGTACCATGGTTCATATAGTTGTTTAAACGACTAAGGGAGCAACATCATGGAAGAGGCCTATCGTCAAGCACGCAAGCGCGGCGAGCAAGGACGTCGACGCGCCATTAGCCAAAGCGAGCATCCATACCTTACGGACCTCGACAGTTTGGTTGCTCAGCTCCCCTTAGGTCAGCGAGAGAATGTCGGCCTAAGGGATATTCCGCTCGAAATGGTCGTCGGCACGGTCACCAAAGGCCGTCAGTCCGCCTTTTCATGCAACTTTATGCCCCTGCTGCCGTTTAACACCGAGTTCGCCCGCAAGTGGTCCAACCTCTACGACATCCAGGTAACCGAGGGCTATCGCGACCCCATCATCGTCACCGAGTTCATGCATCGGTTCTATGTCCAGGAAGGCAACAAACGCGTCAGTGTCCTCAAATTCCTGGACGCTCCAACGGTTTCGGCCAGGGTCACCCGTCTCTACCCCGGCACATGGGATTCCGTCGAAAGCCGCCTGTACGGTGAATTCTGCGCGTTTTGGCGCGTCTGCCCCCTATATGAGATCGAGTTCTCGCGTGAGGGAAGCTACGAGACGCTCGGCAAGATGCTCGGTCAGAACCTTATCGATAAATGGCCGCAGAAAAAGGTCGACTACCTGCGACACACCTTCCTGCTCTTTAAGCGCGCCTACCTTCGCGCAGGCGGCGACCACCTGGACATTACGCCCGCCGACGCCATGCTCGTCTACCTCAATGTGTACAACCAGGACCGCCTGCTGGATACGCCGACGGATATCGTCGTAAACCGCCTGTGCAAGATTTGGCGCGAGCTGGTCATTGCCGGCAAAAATGACGAGGACAAGGTCGATCTTGTCGAAGCGCCGAGCGTCGATGAGGAGGAGTCGCCCGCCAAGTCCACCTCCGGCGTGCTCAACTTCTTTATGGGCAAGACTGTCTATTCGGCGGCCAACCCCCTGCGTATCGCCTTTATCCATGAGTTCCCCTGTGCGGCGTCGAGCTGGGACAGTCTGCACGACCAAGGACGTCAGTATCTCGATGAGCACTTTGACGGTATCGTGCGCACCGAGGCGTTCGAGGACTGTCACGATCCGGACGTGTTCTACGCCGCCGTGGAAACGGCTGTCAAACATGGAGACAACGTCATCTTCTCGACCTCGCACCGCCTAATGGAATATACGCTCAGGGCTGCCGTTGAGTATCCCCAGGTGCGATTCCTCAACTGCTCTATCGGCCTTCCCCACCAAAGCGTACGCTCGTATTTTGGAAAGATGTACGAGGCAAAGTTTCTGCTGGGCGCCCTTGCCGCCAGCATGGCGGACAACCACCGCATCGGTTACCACGCGTCGGTCTTCGCCTCGGGCGCACTCAGCGAGATCAATGCCTTTGCGATTGGCGCCTCGCTGCTCGACCCCCGCGCGCAAATTATCCTGACCTGGGGCGATGTGCCCGCCGGTGGTCTTGCCGAGGCCATGTGCCGCGAAGGCGTGAGCGTCATGACCGGCGCTGACATGTCAAAGTCGCTCGAAGACCCAACGGCCTACGGGCTCCACCGCTTGGTCGACGGCAAAGTCACCGGCATCGCCATGCCCGTATGGAACTGGGGCCGTTACTACGAGCTCATCGTTCGCAGCCTTCTGCACGGCACGTGGGACGAGACCAGTGACGACAACCAAGTGCGCGCCGTCAACTACTGGTATGGCATGAGCTCGGGCGTTATCGATATCCGTTACGCTCCGGGCCTACCCTACCAGACGCGCAAACTCGTGCAGTTGCTCCGCAACGGCATTGTCGAGGGATCCATCAACCCCTTTGGCGGCGAGCTCCACAGCCAGAACGGCGTGGTACAGATCGAAGGCTTCCCTCCGCTGCCGAGCACGCAGATTGTCGAGATGAATTGGCTGGCGGACAACGTGGTGGGCACCATTCCGCAACTCGACGATGAGCCGGGAGTTACCGCCCTATGAAGATCCTTGCCATAGCAGATACCGAAGAACGATGCCTTTGGGAGTGCTTTCGCAAGGAACGCTTTGAGGGTGTCGACCTGATTTTGTCCGCCGGCGATCTGGACCCGGACTATCTTGAGTTTTTGGTCACAGTCATCAACAAACCGCTCATCTACGTACGCGGCAATCACGATGACCGCTACGCACGTCATGCACCGGGTGGATGTATCTGCGTGGAAGACAGCGTGTACACATACCGAGGGATTCGCATTGCGGGCCTTGGCGGGTCCATGCG
Source organism: uncultured Collinsella sp. (assembly GCA_900550515.1). Lineage (GTDB taxonomy): Bacteria > Actinomycetota > Coriobacteriia > Coriobacteriales > Coriobacteriaceae > Collinsella. Next base: position 13,148 of record URSP01000017.1, read on the forward strand.
TTATCGCGACGGCGCCAACATGTATACCGAACGCGAGATGTCCAAGCGCATGCGTAAGCTGTCGCGTAAGGTTAGGATGGTCGGCGGGTGCGACATTCTGCTTACCCATGCACCCGCGGCCGGTATGGGTGATCTGGACGATCTGCCGCATCGAGGGTTTGAGTGCTTTAACACGGCGCTTGAGTCCTGGGGGGCCGACTACATGGTGCATGGGCATGTACACCAAAGCTACGGTTACGATTTTCAGCGCGAGCGGCAGCACGTGTGTGGAACGACGATCATCAACGCCTGCGGCTATACGCAGTTTGAGCTCGACCAGACGCACTACCCCATCCGTGGCTGGCAGGCGGCCTGGCTCAATTCGCAAACCATGCGCCGCGAGCTCAAACGCCACGATGCCATCGAGTCCTCAACAGCCAGAACACCCTGGTAACCACCTCAAAGGTGCCTGTCCCCTTCGTGTTGGTTTTGCCACGAGACAACAAGAAACCCGGTCCTGCACAAGGCAGAACCGGGTTTCTTTAGCAATGCTTGCTTTGCTCAGGCAGTAACTAGCAGTTACTCAGCCAGGAAGTCACGCTGGACAGCGGGATCGACCTTGACGCCAGGGCCCATGGTGGAAGACACGGAGATGGACTTGACGTACTTGCCCTTAGCAGAAGAGGGCTTGACGCGCAGGATCTCGGTGTACAGGGCAGCGTAGTTCTCAACGAGCTGCTGCTCAGAGAAGGACTTCTTGCCCAGGGGCACGTGGCAGATGCCGTAGCGGTCGGCGCGGTACTCAACGCGGCCAGCCTTGAGCTCGGAGACCATCTTGGCGACGTCCATGGTCACGGTGCCGAGCTTGGGGTTCGGCATGAGGCCACGGGGACCAAGGATCTTACCGATGCGGCCAACCTTGGCCATCATGTTCGGCGTAGCGATAGCGGCGTCGAAGTTGATCTCGCCCTTCTGGATCTGGGCGACGAGCTCGTCGGAACCGATGATGTCAGCGCCGGCAGCCTCGGCCTCGCGGGCCTTCTCGCCCTCGGCGAAGACGGCAACACGAACGGTCTTGCCGGTGCCGTGGGGCAGGGAGATGGAACCACGGATGTTCTGGTCAGCCTTACGAGTATCAATGCCCAGACGGAAGTGGGCCTCGACGGTCTCGTCAAACTTGGCGGTGTCGAGCTCCTTGATGAGCTTGGCAGCCTGAAGGGGGGTGTAGAGCGTGGCGCGGTCGATCTTCTCGGCAGCGGCGTTATAGCTCTTACCATGCTTAGCCATGTGCATTACCTCCTGTGGTTAAACGGGCGCGAGCCCTCCCACATCGTATCGTGTGCCCTATTGCACACATTTAACGGGCACCCCGGTCGGAGCACCCGTCATTACCTAAAGAAATCGCTACTCAGCGACGGTGACGCCCATGGAACGGGCGGTGCCGGCGATGATCTTCTTGGCGGCGTCAATGTCGTTGGCATTGAGGTCCGGCATCTTGATCTCGGCGATCTTGGTGAGCTGCTCCTGGGAGAGCTGACCAACCTTGTCGGCCTGGGGCTTAGCGGAACCAGACTTGAGGTTCAGCTCCTTCTTGATGAGGTGAGCCGCCGGCGGGGTCTTGGTGATGAAGGAGAAGGACTTATCCTCGTAGACAGAGATCTCAACGGGGATGATGTCGCCCTTCTTGTCCTGCGTCTCGGCGTTAAAGGCCTGGCAGAACTGCATGATGTTCACGCCAGCAGCGCCCAGGGCGGGGCCGACGGGAGGAGCGGGGTTAGCTGCACCAGCAGGAATCTGGAGCTTAATGACGTTGGCAACCTTCTTCTCAGCCATGGTCATTCCTTTCGAATCACGAGTGTGAAGTACTTGCTATATCGTAAGCACGCACGTGTTAGAAGCACTTCTGAGATGAGCAGTCACAGAAGAAGCACGCTCGCGCGAACGGACGAAAACTTAAGCGATGACAGCGACCTGGTTAAAGTCGAGCTCGACCGGCGTCTCGCGGCCAAAGATCATCAGCGTGACCTTGAGCTTGCCAGCCTCGGTGTTAACCTCGGAGACCTTGCCATCAAAGTCGGTAAGCGGGCCATCGGTGACGCGGACGGACGTGCCGACCTGAATATCAACCGAGGTACGCTTGGGCGAATCGCCCTTACCGGGACGACGAGTCATCTTGTTGTACTCGTCACGGGAAAGCGGAGCGGGCTTGCCGTTGCCGCCTAGGAAACCGGTGACGCCGGGCGTGTTGCGAACACACGTCCAAGCATCGTCATCCATCTCCATGCGGACCAGGACATAACCCGGGAAGATCTTGGAATCCTTGGTCTCGCGCTTGCCACCCTCTTTGATCTCGGTGACGCGCTCCATAGGAATCTCGATATCAAAGATACGGTCCTGCATGCCCATGGTCTCGATACGATGCTCGAGATCGGACTTTACGCGGTTCTCGTATCCGGAGTAAGTGTGAACGACGTACCAACGCTTAGACATGGTTTAGCCCCTCAATCCAGAGAACAGAGCAAGAGCCTCGCCAAAGCCAGCATCGAGCAGAGCGATGACGACGCCGACGACGACCAGAGAAGCGCAAACGACGACCGAGTAGTTCACGAGCTCCTTCTTATCGGGCCACGTGACACGCTTCATCTCGGACTTGACCGAAGCGAAATACTTCTTGGTGCGGGCGAAGAAACCAGGCTTCTCGTTCTTCTTGGACTTCGCAGCCTTCTCGTTCTTCTTGGCAACGGCCTTCTTGGCCTCAACCTTGGAGTTGGCGGCAGCACTGTTGGCAGGTGCCGACTGCTGAGCCTTCTTCTTGTTCTTCTTGTTGGCCATTTGGGTTACCTCCGCGCAATGCGCTTATACATGAGTAAACCGTAAGCCCCCAAGTGGGAGCTTACGGAATAATGACTGGCACGCCAGGAAGGACTCGAACCCTCAACACTCGGTTTTGGAGACCGATGCTCTACCAATTGAACTACTGGCGTATGTGACTAGAGACTAGCGAGTCTCTTTGTGCAGCGTGTGGTGACGGCACCAGGGGCAATACTTCTTGATCTCCATACGATCAGGCATGGTCGACTTGTTCTTGGTGGTCGTATAGTTGCGGCGCTTGCACTCAGTGCACGCAAGAGTAACTAGAGTACGCATGTATCCTGAACCTTTCATTTCCGCCCCGTACGGGCACGAGTCGTTACTTTATCAGCTCCACGTAAGCGCTGTCAATGAAAACCTCGAGTCAATTGGTTCTCGGTGGATCCATTCATATTTGGAACACATCAATGAAGCCATCGAGAGCTAATCGACGGTGCATCCAGGACCATTATCGATCCTCTCGACACCAGCAACGGCTCAATATCCATTGCAGAAAAGAACCCGGCACCCATATAAGTGCCGGGTTCTCTAAGTCAGCTATATCAAAGAGCTAATTTACTCAATGATCGTGGAGACGATGCCCGAACCGACGGTGTGGCCACCCTCGCGGATAGCGAAGCGCAGGCCCTCCTCCATGGCGATCGGGTGGATGAGGTCGCCCTCGATGGTGATGTGGTCACCAGGCATAGCCATCTCGGTGCCCTCGGGGAGCTTGACCGTACCGGTAACGTCGGTGGTACGGAAGTAGAACTGAGGACGATAACCATCGAAGAACGGGGTGTGACGGCCGCCCTCCTCCTTGGTCAGAACGTAGATCTCGCCGGTGAACTTGGTGTGCGGGGTAACCGAACCGGGCTTGCAGAGAACCTGGCCGCGCTCGATGTCCTCGCGCTTGATGCCGCGGAGCAGCAGACCGACGTTGTCGCCAGCCTCGCAGAAGTCCATGGACTTACGGAACATCTCGATACCGGTAACGACGGTGTTCTGGGTATCCTTGATGCCGACGATCTCGACGGGCTCGTTGAGCTTGAGCTCACCGCGCTCGACACGGCCGGTAGCAACGGTACCACGGCCGGAGATGGTCATAACGTCCTCAACGGCCATCAGGAACGGGAGGTCGTTGTTACGAGCAGGCGTCGGGATGTACTCGTCGACGGCGTTCATGAGCTCGCGGATAGCGTCCATCCACTTGGCGTCGCCCTCGAGAGCGCCCAGAGCGGAACCACGGATGACGGGGATGTCGTCGCCGGGGAAATCGTACTCGGAGAGGAGCTCACGGGTCTCCATCTCGACGAGGTCGATGAGCTCGTCATCGTCGACCATGTCGCACTTGTTCAGGAAGACGACGATGTAGGGAACGCCGACCTGACGGGCGAGCAGAATGTGCTCGCGGGTCTGAGCCATGGGGCCGTCGGTAGCGGCGATGACCAGGATAGCGCCGTCCATCTGAGCAGCACCGGAGATCATGTTCTTGACGTAGTCAGCGTGGCCCGGGCAGTCAACGTGAGCGTAGTGACGGGCAGCAGTCTCGTACTCGACGTGGGAGACGGAGATCGTGATGCCGCGCTCGCGCTCCTCGGGAGCCTTGTCGATGTTCTCGAACGCAGTGAAGTCAGCCTTGCAGCCCTCGGTCTCGGAGAGAACCTTGGTGATGGCAGCGGTCAGCGTGGTCTTGCCGTGGTCGACGTGACCAATGGTGCCGATGTTAACATGCGGCTTAGTGCGCTCAAACTTCTCTTTGGCCATAAAGCCCTCCTCTTAACAGGTCGTCCCCGGACGGGACTTTGCCTTTATACCATAGTGGCCTCTCAACATACTATTGAGAAGCCACCGTGTTACCTATGGTAGCGGTGACTGGATTCGAACCAGTGACGCCACGGGTATGAACCGTGTGCTCTAACCAACTGAGCTACACCGCCGGATGGAGCCTGCAACCAGACTTGAACTGGTGACCTCTTCGTTACCAACGAAGTGCTCTACCGACTGAGCTATACAGGCACTTGACGGGTGGGAGCTATAGGATTCGAACCTATGTAGGCAGAGCCAACGGGTTTACAGCCCGTCCCCATTAACCACTCGGGCAAACTCCCAATCGTTCAAGTATCCGCAGGTCCTTTGGTCTTTTGGACCGCCGCCCCCGCGAACGAAAAAGATAATACGATGTGACCTTGGGGCCTGTCAACGAAAACCTCTATATACACGGTACCGGGCGTATCTATATACCTTTGACCTGCGCTTTTGTTGAGTTTGAATATGAAGAGCGGTGGATTTGGTCGTTGTGGCTACGTTTCCCAAGGTAATACTTTGGTGTGGTGGAGTATTCTTATTGACTACGTCTCCGTGACGGACCCATTCGCACCTATATATGTTGCAGACGATGGTTTTCGGCGGCTTCCTGATTCATCTCAATCTGTAACAGTAAGAACGGTTTTCCTCCCCTACGTGTTACAGATCGAGACATTTCATAGTTGTCCCGATCAGGAGCTCACGGCGTCTCGTCCATCTCCTACGCCGACTACGTCATCGCCATGGTCGACGAGGCCGAGCGCACGGGCTCCGATGCCCACGTGGGCGAGGGTCTCTATCGGCTCTATCGCTCGCTCGTGAACGTGCGCCCGCCTACGGAAATCTCCGATGAGTACCTGCGCATCGAGGACGCTTACTTGCAGGGACGCCTGCAGGAGCGCGGAATCGCCGAGGCACGTAAAGCGGAATCCGTAGGCGGACTCTTGCTGTGGCGCGGGGATATCACGCGGCTTCGCACGGACGCCATCGTGAACGTTGCCAACTCTCAGAGGCTAGGATGTGATCCTGCCGATTTTTGGGTAACCACCCACTCGGCGTAGTCGTTATAAATGTACTTGTGCTCCCAGATGCCATCAGCTGAGCCTGTGCACTCGTCAATCTGGCAGTCGTGGTAGAGGTCGTCCGCGAAGCCCTCAATTACGTCCAACAACTCGAGGCGCTCGGTGTACTTCGCAGGGATTCCGCTAAAGCCCAGTCTCGCCCCGAGAATGTTGCCGCACACCGCGCCGGTGGAGTCCGAGTCACCGTTGTGGTTCACGGCAGCAACGATCCCCGCCTCGAAGTCGTGCTCGTGTCGCAGTGCACAGAATACGGCTATGGCCAGCGTCTCCTCGGCCACCCATCCCTCGCCGAGCTCGTGGATGCAGTCAAGGTCGACCTTGGAGGAGTTGGCGAGACGCAGCGCGTGCATAAGAAGGCCTTGCAGTTCCTTCACATGTTTAGCATTCGGATAGGCTTCGGGAAGCGCGCCCAACGCACCCATGACAGCTTCGCGCACGCTGCAACCTGGCTTGTGCGTCAGCATGCTCACAATCACCGCGAGCGCTCCGGCGGGCAGCCAGCCCAACGCGTGGCCGTGCGTGAGGGCAGCACACTCCGCGCCAAGCCGGAGGGCGTCGGCATAGCCGCTGCAGTGGGTGCCATCTTCAGGGTCAAGGTAGAGCCCTGCCGGAGCCACGCGCATCACGCCGCCACAGCCCTTGCTGCTGTTGACGGGGCGCTCGGTCGTCCCCTCGCACCCCTCCGCGCAGGCGGAGAGGCACGTGTTCCCCGGCGCGCGCTGCTCGAAGAACTCGGGCACGCCGACGAGCCACGAGTAGTGGTAGACGCTACTCCGCCCTTCGTCGAGCGGATACCTCTCGGTCTGCGTGCGGTACCAGTCTCCGTAGCAGTAGCCGACATAACTTTCATACGGCCCCATAATGCCGCGCGTCATCCCACGCGTGGTACCTAAGAGCAGGCCGTTTGCTGTGAAGAGAGTCATCTGCGTATCGTCGGAGAAGTGCGCCACGCCTTTGGCATCGAGTTCGTACTCGGTTATGCCACGCTCACCATAGCGGGAGAAGATGTGCTCCTCGCCCCAGAATTCCACGGCGTATCCAAGCGCGTCGCCTGCGGCCCCGCCCACGAGGCAGCCCCGGTATTTGTCGAGATCTTTCATGAAGCTCCCTTATGCCTAATCGTTTACAACAAAGGCCATCAAATCCTCGGGTGTCTCGAACACATGGTATCCGAGCTTGGTCACGAAAGAGCGCTCCTCGGGCTCGCTATCGACCATGAGGGCGACCGGTTCGCCGAGGCCGGTCTGCAAGCCGTCCGGCCATGCAAGGTCAACGATCACGGTCTTAGACGTGCCGCTCACTCCGAAGTTCGCCGCCCCGTGCCCGTAACCCCTCTCCGTCAACCAGTCCGAGAGCCCGGAGAGAGCCTCGTCATCGTGGTCGAGGACGCTCGCGGCCCCCGGCTGTTTGAAGGCGGTGAGCAGCTCACCCAGGTCTTTTCCTCTGTAGAGGGCAGATAGGATCGCGTTGGCCTTCTCGGAGAGAAGCTCGCGCCTCCGGGCGAGGAAGGCCTCGTAGTTCTCGATTTCCCAGAGGGAAGGGTCGTCGGTCGGCACGGCGTGAGATTCGACCGCTCCGGGGTTTGCGGCGACGTAACCCGGCAGGTAGTCTGAGGGGAGCTTGTCCGAGATCTCCAGGTTTGTCTCCTTGGTTAAGAAGGCGTAGTTGGCGAGCTGGTTCACCATCGACTTGTTGCGGTCGGCGGCGTAGAGCACCTTCTTGGGGAAGATGTGGTGCACGTCGAGCGACGAGTTCTTGCCGAGAAGGTGAGAGTTGAGCTCGATTCCGTTGCCCCAGTCGCGAGCATGCCCCATGCGGGCGAGAAGGTACATGAGCGGGTAGAGGCGCGCTCCCGTGCTCCATCCCCAGAAGTCATCGGGGTGAAGGCTTAGGTCGGGCCTGTTGGTCTTTATGAGCCTGAGCAGTCCGTCGATCCCCTCGCCACCCTTGACAGCGTTTATATCCTGGGCAAGCACACTCTCGGTGGAGCCTGCGTAGCGCCCCCAGAGGAAGACGTGGACATGCCAGTAGAGTAGGCGGTCCCACTCGGCCGAGGTAAGCTTGCCTCCCTTCTGGTCTATGACCGCAATCATCGTGGCGATGGAAAAGGGGCTGCCGAGGACGCGGGTATGGTCGAGTCCAAGTCTGCCCGCGATATGGTCGAGGCAGGTGCCCACGAGTTGGACGGTCTCCTTGAGTCCCTTTTGAATCTCCGACACGGAGAAGCCATCGAGAGCGGAGAAGTACGCCGACTTCGCGAGGTGAACAGTCAGGCAGCGCAGCAGCCAGTCGCGTGTGAAGTCGTATCCCTTGGCCGAGAAGCCATCGAGAGCCTTTTGCATCTCATCGCGCATGGCGGGCCATTCCGCGCAAATCTTGGCGAGCGTGAGGTCGCCCTTGCTAAGCTTCGTGCCGCCCGAGTTCACGCTGTTGAAGATATCCACGACTACGTCGATGGTTTTGTCAGGGCCGGTCACGGTCTGGGAGAGCATCTCAGTCTGCTTGATCTGCTCTATGCGGTTGAGTCGCGTGAGGGACAACGTGAAGGTCGGGTCGTCAAGGCCGGCGGCCTGTTTGATGTTGACGGCTTCCGTTACGGCTCCGGATTGGTAGACCTCGGTTACCGAGACCCACATGGGGTCGCCCTTCATCTTGGGGGCACGGAACTCGAATACCTCATCCTTGATGTTGAACATGAGATCGGCGAATGCGCGCTTGTCGCCCTCAAAGAAGGGTGGTTCCTTGCCACGCATGATGCCGTAGAGCGACGTCATGCGCTGCTGGCCGTCGAGAATGAGGTTGACGACACCTTGCCCGATGACCTTCTCGCCTTTGATGTCCGCGTCTTCCACGGGAGTTTGCCACAAGAGCATCGTGCCTACCGGATAGCCCTTGTACAGTGACGTCATGAGTTTGCGCACCTGCGCGCGGTTCCATACGTAGCCGCGCTGGAACTGCGGCATCGCGTAGTCACCCGAGTCGATGCGGTTGAGGATGTCGGCTATGGTGCTCATTGTCGATGCCTTTCAGGTTCGATCGCCTCGAGGTCTCAACAAACATGACAGAGGCGAATTGCGCAACAATAGCTCTATTTTACTCTTCACTGCCAAGCTCCATTGGAGCGCTGGATGCGGATTCGGGAGGGTTCTTCGGCACCCGCGTATGATTAGATGACGGTGAGAATTGTGTCGTTCCAACTGTGGATGCAAGGCGTGCACCTGTGTCCCGATCATCATTGTCTCAATCTGTAACATCTAGACCGACATTTCCCTTCTAACTGTTACAGATTGAGAAAAATGGACGGACCCTCAACCTTCCGTCTTGATCTGTAACAGTAAGAGGTCTTTCCCGCCCCTATCTGTTACAGATCAAGACAATTCGCGGCGGCCTCCTGATTCATCTCAATCTGTAACAGTAAGAACGGTTTTCCTCCCCTACGTGTGCATCCCAACGCCCCAATCGAAAATTAACGCGAGCCAGAACCTAATCTGTTCCCTGGATCACCGTCAGCAAATCCTCGTAGCTGTGCACCACGTCACAGCGCTCGCCCTCGGAATCCCAGAACACGTAGTCCTGGATGCAGCGGCTCGTCTCCAGCGCGCGGCCGACGTTGCCGGGTATGCGCTCGGCGAAGATGGTGGAGTCGTACCGCTCATCGAGCTTGTGGTACGCGATGTGGTCGACCACCATCGTCGCCTTCTCGGCCAGGATGCAACGGGAGACCTTGGTCACAGTATGTTCCAACCTCCGGACGAGAGCAGTGGGATGAGATATACAGAGGCTTCTTTTCGGCCTGAATTGCTTCAAATATCTCTGGTTGAATCGTTCTGATACCAAATCGATACTGCATTAGATGCTACGCCTGAACGGCCTTCGTGGTCGAGGACTTAATTTGCTTGAGACCGACGAGCGCGATGCCGAGCGTCACGACGGCGAGGACGGCGACGGTCGCGAACCCACCGGTGTGCCCGTACGCGTCGATGAACGGCCCGGCGATGGCAGAGCCGCACGACGAGCCGATGGCGCAGAGGGTCCCCGTCCACGCGACAGCCTCGGTAAAGCGCATGGGCGACACCAGGTGCATCACGATCTCGTTGCCGTTGACGAAAGTCGGCGCCTGGCACAGGCCAGCCGCCAGGTAGATTGCGCCAATCACCCACAGGCTCGGTGCGAGGACGAACAGGCTCAGGCCGCAGCACAGCACCACGAGGCAGGTGTAGAACCTCCGCCACAGCGGGGTCTTCCAGCGGATGGCGCCGGAGAAGAGCGCGCCGACGAGCGAGCTAAACGAGAAACAGGAAATCACGAGGCCCGAGACCTGCGGCATGCCCACCTCACGCGCGAACGCCACAATGGAGACACTCGTTGCGTTCTGGAACGCGCCGAGCCCGAAGTACACGGCGCACAGCGCGACCATACCCGGTCCCCAGATCGACTGCGGGCGCGTGACGGGATTCGCGCGGCCGGCGCGCCTGGAGCCGTCTGCGCCCGTGACAGCGTCCGCGCCCGCGTCGAGCACGCCGCCGACGGGTGCCACCTCGCGGCGCTCGGCACAGCTGTGGCGGGTGAGCTGCGACTGCGACGGTGGGAGCGTCGTGACCTCGGTGAGCACCATGATGGCGCCGATGACCGCGCAGACCGCCCCGAAGCGGATGGCGAGCGCGGCGGAGATGACGGCGAGCGTCGACGACAGCGGGTTTCCGATGACCCACATGCACTCGTCGAACGCAGAGCACAGCGACAGCGACGTGGAGATCTTCTTCTCGTCGCCGCGCAGCAGGTAGCGCCAGCGCGTGCGGCTCATGGCGCCCCAGGGCGGCGTAAACGCGAGGAACGGCACGATGCAGAAGAGGATCCACTCGTCTACGTGCGCGGTCGCCGCTGCGATGAAGACCTGCGAGGCGATAACCCAGATGATGATGGCCGGGATCGACGCCGCTCGCTGGCCGAACCGGTCGGCGAGTTTGCCGAGCTGCGGCCCGAGCAGCGCGGACGAGACGGAGTAGACGGCCGAGAGCGCGCCGGCGATCGTGTAGTTGCCGTAGATCTGCTGCACGCCGATGGTAATGGACATGCTGATCATGGCGAGCGGCATGTACGCGACCACCGACCCAACGGTGAAGCGCGCCGCATGCGGGATGCGCAGCAGCTCGGCATACCCGCCGAACAGCCGGTGGATCAGGCCGGAGTTCCCCGCAGGGGCCGTGGGGGCCGTCGCGCCCCGCTCCTCGGCGTCCTCGATCTCGATGGCGTCTTCCGTGGATTCCATGATCCTTCCCCGCTCCCGACGTATGGACGGTGCCCCGATGCAATCCGGGCACCGACGCGCGATCTGCGCGCACATGGTATTAGGGTAGCGACATCCGCCGTGGAAGCAACCGGCGTTCGTTTACTTTTCCTGCCACTTTGACGCGGCACGAGGTAATCGAATATAGCCGCGCACATAAAGCGGGTCCTGTTTCATTTTGAACAGGACCCGCCTCTTTCCTTTACGGGCGTAGAGTGTCTCCTACATGTTGCAGATCGAGACATTCCTTCCGACGCTCCGCTTCTATCTCAATTTGTAACAGTAAGGGTGATTATGGGCTTCCACGTGTTACAAATCGAGACAACCGCTTCAGGAGGTGTCTTTAATCTCAATCTGTAACAGTAAGAACGGTATTTCTCCCCTACGTGTTATAGATCGAGACATTTCAAAGTGGTCCCGGTCATTGTCTCAATCTGTAACATCTAGACCGATATTTCCCTTCTAACTGTTACAGATTGAGATAAATGGACGGACCCTCAACCTTCCGTCTTGATCTGTAACAGTTAAAAGCGGAATAACCGTCTTGGTGTTACAGATCGAGACAAACTCGGGAATGAGACGAATACCGTGCCCGACAACCTATCAAAACAAGAAACGGGCTCTGTCCCATATAGAGACAGAGCCCGAAACTCTCATGGAGCCAGTGACAGGAATCGAACCCGCAACCCACTGATTACAAATCAGTTGCGCTACCGTTGCGCCA
>URSP01000018.1:0-24608 GCA_900550515.1 uncultured Collinsella sp.
ATGGAAGAGGGCCGCATCCAGCAGCTCGCCTTTAGCAAGGCCGACTCGCGCTATCTGATCGCCGACTCCAGCAAGATCGGCAAGCGCGACTTCTACACCTTCTGCCGCCTGGACAATTTGGACGCCGTGGTGTGCGAGCCGGGCATCGCCGCCGAGGATCGTGCCGCCATCGAGGAACACACGCAGGTTATTTGCTAGTTATCGCTACGGGATTGCCAACGGGTGATGCGGGAGGACTTTTACCTCCTGTCATTGTGGAAACCAGCGTGTCAGCGCTACGCGATATGACGCGCAAATAAGGACTCCACTATCAAATCGTCTCAACCTGTAACAGGTAGGGGTGAAACCACCAACCAGATGTTACAGATTGAGACAATTCGGCGGGGTCTACCTTGTTTGTCTCGATCTGTAACGGTTAGGACTTAAAAACTCGGCTACGTGTTACAGATCGAGACAAAAGAAAAAGAACATTAGGACTTGAAAATAAAGTTTTGATAAGGGATTCGCCCAGTTAAGACGGTGCGGCAGACAATTGAGATTAGTTTGCCTCCGGAGTCGTAAGCATAATGAGTCAGTTCGATGACCGGAAGTTTTGCAACACCATAATTACTGGCTTCGGAATCGCTAAGCTGACGTGCTCTATAGCTTTCCCTAACAGATTGGATAGACTTGGACAAGTCGTCCATGATTCTGCTAAATGCCTGAAAATCTAACTGGTTATTCGGAACGCGCGACTTTGAAATGAAGAACGTATCAGCGCCTATGAAGCTGCCTTCAAGTTCGTAGGTCAATTCAAGACGCTGAATTTCATCGCGACTTTGACATCCAAATTGTTGGAGCATCATTACGGAAATTGGACGACCTGATGTGAGGCCGCCGAAATGTTTGGTGATGGCATCCGAATCAACGCCATCGCAATGGCTTGCAAAGTCAAAGTCTAAAAGTGAATTGAGCTCGCTAACGCGTTTCGGTGCAACAAACGACCCCTTACCTTGGATTCGATAGATACTTCCACGACGCTCCAGCTCACTCATGGCAAGTCGGACGGTTGTTCTGCTTACGGCGTATTCGTCGCAGAGTTCCATTTCTGTTGGAAGTTTATCGTCTGCTTGATATTCATCGACGATCTGCTTGAGCAGCGCGTCGGTGAGCTGTAAATAGAGTGGCCGTTTTTCGTGTGTATCGAGCATTAGAGCCTCAGTTTGCATGTTGGTTATACCTGATGGTTGCCTCAGTCGGGATGTAACGTGGGCAAGGTAACCTTAACGTATCACAGAGCGGCTCAGCATGACGATCTGATGCCTGTATCCACGAAGGGCTTGTCCGAGCGTGAAGATATTCTGGGGCAGGCAAATACCGTTCATGGAGTCCCCGATATGTTGGAGGTCAGCACCGGCTGCTTTTGCTGCAAGGCCTATTTTCTTAATGGTCTCGCTGTCGCAGGAGTCTTGACTCGTCCCGTTCGCCGCCATGACGAGAACCTTCTCTTCAATTGACTTGCCTACGTTGTGGGATCGTACAAAGTCTACGATGGCGCGCAGGTCTGCTTCTTGGAAGCAAGGGACGGTGTAGGGGGCTGGCACGAGAAGGATATCGACGCCGAGGTCAACAAACTTGCGCGCAATTTCGAGCGTCATGACAGGTTCCGCAACGCCCGCTCCATGCATTTTTCCGGCTATGACCAGGCCATTGAAATGCTCTTTGGAGAGTTTAATCGAATGGGCGATTGCATCGTTGGAGACGCCGGTTCCAGGGTTGCCCGTCAGGCAGATAAAATCAAATCCGAGTTCGTTAGCCTTTTCTAAGGTCTTGGGAGAGACGCGACGACCCATGGGGATTTCCGTTCGGGATTCAGACATCTCTGCCTCGTTATCAACTGGCTCCAGATTGACGCCAATGGGCCTTCCGCATGCTCGCTTCACCCAAGTGACCGGGTTTTCATTGAGATCATCTGGAATACCGGCAATAACTGGATCGAACACATCGAGCGCGTTAAACAGAAGCAGGTCGGCACCTGCGGCACGTTCGATTTCTGCATTAGTAACGCCGCCGAGAAATTGGGAAGAGGGTACGTTTTCCGCCATGATGGTACGTCCCTCGGAAGCCAGAATTGCCTGTTTTAGATCCATGGGTGACGTGGCGGCAAAATCGGATGCGGACATGTTCAGTAATCGTTTGGGCATTGTTACTTCCTTTGACTAGAACGACAGGCTTGTGACATTGTCTCTAATATTGTTACAACAATATATTCAATATGTTATATCCAATCGGTGAACGGTTGCAAACTTATTGTACTGCTCGGAAAAAATAGCCTTTAGCTGGGAAAACATTATATTAATCAACTACCGTTCACCGAATAAGTATTTGAATTCTTGACATATCGACAAAGCGGAAAAAGAATTGGTTATGACAAATCGCGCAAATGATATTACATTTCGCACAAGAACGTATTCACTTACATAAGTGGATACAAACGGGGACGACGACGGTTGAGTCCGGATAAATCGTTGTGTGCCCGGGAATCATGAAAGGATGTGTTATGGACGCTATCGTCAAATTCCTTGAAAAACACCAGCCCCTCTTCGACAAAATCTCGAGGAACATTTATCTGGTGGCGATTAAGGATGGCTTTCTCTCGAATATGCCAATTGTGCTGTTCTCGAGCCTGTTCCTTCTTCTTTCGACGCTCCCTGCCTATGTAGGCATCACGCTTCCGTCTGAGGTGCTGGATTTCTTCAATAAAATCTATGCATATACCATGGGACTTCTTGGCATTATGGTGGCCGGCACCACGGCGAGCTCACTTGCCATGTCGATGAACCGTCGCATGCCTTCGGGTAAATCTCTCAACCCCACCTCGTGCATGGTTTGTGCCATGTGCGGCATGCTCTTGCTATCGGTGACGAACGATGTTGTCTCGATTGGCGGAGCAGATACATCTGTTTTTGAAACCGGCTATATGGGAACCAAGGGTTTTCTCGCTGCGTTCGTAGCCGCATTCTTGACCGTTAATATCTATAAGGTGTGCATTAGCCATAATGTGACGATCAAGCTCCCCAAAGAGGTCCCTGGCTCTATTGCGCAGAGTTTTCGCGATATCTTTGCATTTGGGTTTTCGATCCTTGCGTGCGCTTTTATCGATCTTGCGAGCCGCAAGCTGCTTGCTGTGCCGTTCGCCAATTTGGTATCCGCTCTCATCTCGCCGCTGTTCTCCGCGGTTGACACCTATCCTGGCATGGCGCTTATCGAAGGCGCGGTCGCACTTTTCCAATTTATGGGTATCCACGGTGCTTCGGTTGTCATGAGTCCGATCAATGCTGCGCTCTACGGCAATACCGTTACCAATCTTGAGGTTTTCCAAGCAGGTGGACACCCGTCAATTGCTCTCACGCAGGACTTTACAAGCTTCATCGGCGGTCTGGGCGGTTCTGGCTGCACGTTCATCGTTCCTATTATCCTGATCATGTTTATGCGCTCCAAGCAGCTTAAAGCCATGGGCAAGGCATCGATTATCCCGGTGATTTTTGGAGTTAACGAGCCCGTTATCTTCGGTATGCCGATTGTTCTCAATCCCTATATGTTCGTGCCCTTCCTAGTGGCTCCTATGGTCAACGCCATTATCGGTAAATTTTTCATTGACGTCATTGGAATGAACGCCCCCATGTATACCATGCCGTGGGCGCTTCCCGGCCCAATCGGTGCATTCCTCACCACGGGTCTCGATCTGCGTTCTCTCGTATTGATGGCAGTGCTGTTGGTCGTTGACTTTGTGATTTACTATCCGTTCTGCAAGGCGTATGACCATCAGCTTTGTTTGGAAGAGTCTGCAAAGGAGACTGCAGGAACCTCGGATGCAGATGCTATTGCCGCACAGGAAAATGTCGCAAAAGCTCTCGAGGCGGTAAAGGACAAGGCGGAGCAGATCCGCGTGCTTGTGCTTTGCCAGGGTGCCGGCACTTCGACTCTCTTGGCAAATGCTCTTCGCGAAGGTGCCGCTGCTAAGGGTATCAATCTGGTTTCTCAGTCCGGTGCGTACGGAAGCCACTATGAGACGATGGATCAGTACAACGTGATTGTTCTGGCACCCCAGGCACGCATGTACTATGACGCTATGAAGGCCGATACTGATCGCCTTGGAATTAAACTGCTCACCACAAGGGGCAAGGAGTATATCGACCTTACCAACGATCCCGAAGGTGCAATTGACTGGATCGTTCAGGAGCTGGCCAAATAGTGGATGCACTCCGTCGTTGATTCGTCGGTGTATAGTACGGCCCCGCAGCTTATTGAGCTGCGGGGCCGTATTTCGTTGAGTATCTAATTGAGACAATGAGCGCAACCGTCGTGAGATCGCATTGGCGCTCTCCGAGTCACCGACAAGCTGACTTTCATCTATGTGACCAATTCGCTTTCGGCCTTTAGCCTGCTCGAGGCGCGCGAGGATTGCGAGCTGTGCCTGGTGGGCGGCATGTACCGCCGCCGCACCGCCGCCTTTGTGGGGCCCACGGCCGAGGATACCCTGCGCGCGCTGGGCATCGATGCGGCGTTTATCGGCGCCAACGGTATTCTGGACGGCGACGTGTCCACGTCCAATGTGTTTCGTCAAGAGGATTTGAGCAAAAAGAGCATCGGAAATTGAGCAGCCTGAGCATCGGAAGCGCGCACGCTTTTTGAGCGGCTAGCCCTCCTGCATGAGGGCATGGCGGACGCGGTAGGACTCGCCGCGGAACTGGACGAGCCTCCCGTGGTGGACGATGCGGTCGATCACGGCGGCGGCCATCTGGTCGTCCCCGAACACCGACCCCCACCTGCTGAACTCCAGGTTCGTGGTGATTACCACCGACTGCCTCTCGTATGCGTCCGCGAAGACCTGGAAGAGCAGCCTCGCCCCGTCCGCGTCGAGCGGGAGAAACCCGAGCTCGTCGATGACGAGCAGGCGGGCCTTGCCGATGAGCGCGGCCTCCCGGTCGAGCCTCCCGTCGTCGCGGGCGCGCCTCAGTCGCATCACGAGCGAGGACGCCGTGAAGAAGCGCGCCTCGAGCCTCCTCTCGCACGCCAGCGTGCAGAGGGCCGACGCCATATGCGTCTTGCCGGTGCCGACGTCGCCCATGAGCACGAGGTCCTCCCTGCGCTCGACGAAGTCTAGCGCGAGCAGCGACTCGCGCCCCATGTCCTCCGGCCACGACACGGCCGACCAGTCGTAGCCGTCGAAGGTCTTGGGCGCCGGCAGCGCGTAGCGCCTGAGCAGCGTCGCGCGCTTCGAGGCCTCGCGGCTGGACCTCTCCGCCTCGAGGTAGCCCGCCAGGTACTCCACCTGTTTCGGGGTGCCGAGCCTCGACCACTCCTCCAGGACGGCGGTGGTGAGCGAGCACGACCGCCCGGCCTCCACGACCCTGCGGGCCAGCTCCTCGCTAGCGGCCATCGGCGACCGCCCCCTTCAGGAACCCGTCGTAGACCGACAGGTCGGCGGCGCCGGCCCCGCCGCCGCCTCCCGCGATGCGCCTCGCCAGCACGTCGACCGTGGCGTCGTCGGGGACGCGGCCGCCCTCGACGACCCTGAGCGCCGCCTCGCAGGCCGCCTCGAAGCCCGAGGACTCGCTCGCCCGGCCGATCGACCTGAGCGTGCGCCTCCTGCCGGCGGAATCCATCCGGTCGATCCCCTCGACGAGCCCCGGCGGCATGTCGCGCCTGATCGTCGACTCCCCGAAGGCCCTCGGCCTGGCGATGATGGCGGGCACGAGCGAGAGGGGGTTCCGGACCGCGGGGCCCTCCCCGAAGGCCCTGGGGAGGACGGCGACCCGGCGGCCGCGGTCGGCGAGGATCTCCACCGTCGTCGCGCGCATGCCGACGAGCAGGCTCCGCCCGTGCCAGGCGGGCCCGGCGACGTATTCGCGCCCGTCGGCCTCGACGTAACCGCGCTTGTCGGCGCGGGCGGTGACCCACCTCACCGCGTCGAACTCCACGCCGGGAAGGGCGCGCATGGCGGCGAGGTCCTCCCGGTAGGCCTCTCCGTGCGGCCTGCCGTCGCGGCAGCGCGCCGCCGCGTTGATCCTCGCGCATCCCTCGGCGAGGAACGCGTTGAGCTCGGGGAGCGTGCCGAACGCCGGCACGGGGACGAGGAGGTTGCGCCGGAGGAACCCCACGGCGTTCTCGACGGAGCCCTTCTCGTTTCCCGAATAGGGGTTGCAGTACCGGCTCTCGAAGCGGTAATGGGCTCTGAACTGCGAGAACAGCCTCGATTCCGTGACCTCGCCGCGCACCATCCTGCCCGCCTCGGTGGCGTTGTCGAGCACCATCGCCGCCGGGGCGCGGCCCCAACGGCGGAAGATCTCGAGCAGCCCGGCGCACAGGCACTCCGACCTCTGCGACATGAGGGCGACGCATTGCCGGTCGTTCGAGTGCGGGAGCGTCGCGACCAGCAGCTTGAGGTCGAGGGGCCTCCCGCCGACCGCGGCGCGGAAGTTCCCGAAATCGACCTGGCAGGTGCCGGGCGCCCACTCGAGCTCGAGGTACCCCTCTCCGCCCGCCGCCGCCCGGGCAAGCCTGAGCTCGCGGACGAACCTCTGCACGGTGGAGTACGAGCCGGCGTAGCCGCGCTCGGCGACGAGCCTGTCGTAGATCCGCCTGGCGGTGTGGCGCTGCTTCCTCGGGGCCCCGAGGTCGGCCTCGAGAACGCCGATGACCCATTCCTCGTTGCCCTCGAGTGCGGGCCTGCCCCTCCTCTGGGGCATCGGCGCGGCGGGCGACATGTCCTCCATGTCGGCGTACTTCGCCACGGTGTTCCGGCTCACGTGGAGCACTCGGGCGATTTCGGACCTCGAGCGCCCGGCGGCATCCATCGACCGTATATCATTCACTGTGTCCAGGGGCACGGTCATCTCCTCCATCCTTCCCGGGCGGGCTCGCCAAAGTAACCGCCCGGGGAAAACATACGGCGAGGGCCGCGCCCCCGGTCCCCGGGGCGCGGCCCTCTTGCTTAAACTGCTCAATTTTTCGTGCTCACGGTGCTCATTTCCCAGTGATCACTCGGACCACTTCTTAGTGAACATCAACATCCAACATGGACGAGGGCCGCATCCAGCAGCTCGCCTTTAGCAAGGTCGATACGCGCTATCTGATTGCCGACTCCAGCAGGATCGGCAGGCGATACATCTGCCCCCCTGCCGGCGCGGGGGTACCGCTTTACAATGACGCGCAAATAACTTTGAGCAACAAGGATGAGGCTATTCTGAGATATGACTAGACTCCGTATTTCGTCTTTATGTCCCTTGAGAATGAATCATAGTCTTCATAGAGTCCCTCTTTGCTTTCATCCTCGGCGTGGTTTACACGTTCAAGGAGCTTATCCTTTGGAGCCTCTTTTGTTATTGCGGCCTCGCCATCGGGTATTGTGGATTGCAAGAATAGTTCTAGAGCATGGACGTCTTTGAGTATGTAGCCCGTCGAACGGCCCGCTCCTGTTTTTTCGATTGCGCTGCAACTAACAAGCTGACCGAGGGTTCGTTTAACGGTTACCTCGCTGATATCGGGGCAGTTGGACCGGATGTCGGATTTCTTAATGACGCCGGGTCTCTGTTGAAATAGAACAGCGATGCGCGCTTGCTTCGACATGGGACGAGTGCTTGATTCAATTAAGGTACGCTGCTCGAGCTGTCGGTAGGCGGCTAGGGTTGTTCCGAGCATGAAACGGATAAAAGGTGCTTCGGTGTTTTGATTTTCATTCCATCCAGTGGAGCTTGCAGCGAGGGCGTTGTAGTAGAGCGCCTTGTTGTCTTCAATAAGTCGTTCGATGCTGATGTAACGCGCAACGTCGTATCCAGTCTTTTCGAGCAGCAGCGTTGTAAGGAGCCGGCTCATCCTGCCATTGCCATCGTTGAAGGGATGAATGCTAACAAAATCGAAGATAAAGCGGAGCGATATAAGGAGGGGATCGCAAACTTGGCGAGATAAAGCATCGTTGAGGGACTGGCAGGCTTCTTTAATAAGTCCCGGGGTTGCTAGAGCCGAAGGGGGCCTAAAGCGCACAAATCGATTACCTTGATCGTCAATGGAGACGATTTCGTTATCGCCATCTTTCCAATGGCCTCCATACGAGATTGCCGTGTGCGCCATGAGGTCACGATGCAACTGCAGAATGACCGATGGCGTTACGGGAATGGAATCGTGTTGCTCGTGAATAAGCGACAGCACATCTCGGTATCCAGCGATTTCTTCCTCTGCGCGGGAGCTTGGCTTGGCGGAATACGCCATGATCGCTTTGAGTCTTTTTTGGGTGGTAACAATTCCTTCAAGTCCGTTGGAGGATCGGGTGCTTTGGATCTTAGCCTCCTCCATTAGGGACGATAGAAGCTCGGGTTTGACTTGACTCAGAGCAAGCTGACGGCCTTTATGCTCGCGTATCGAGAGGAGGAGGTTGGTGATTGGAGTTGCTTCGAGTTCCGCTGGGACTGTGGTGTAATCGAACTGGCGCATGCGGCTCCTTTCGGTATCACGAACATACTTTCGATATCATAATACCATTAAATGATACCGAAAGTATGTTCGTGATACCGAAAACTAGAAACCATGCTTCATAACTGCTTGGAAAGTTCGGATTTGACTATCTTATTGTCTTGATCTGTAACAGGTAGACGGTCGAAAGTGGGCTACGTGTTACAGATTGAGATCTTTTAGCCCTGGTTGCTCGTTCGTCTAAATCTATAACAGCTAGGGCCGAAAATCCCTGCTAGATGTTACAGATTGAGACAAACGGCCCGCTCAGGTCCGAGCCAAAAAAAGCCGCATGCGAACCCGTGGAGGGGCTCGTATGCGGCCGACAGGGGGTATGCGGCGGAAACTAGGCCATGAGCAGGCCGGTCTCTGCGACGTTCTTGTACCAGTACGCGCTCGCCTTGGGATAGCGCTTCTGGGTCTCAAAGTCGATGTAGAACAGGCCATAGCGCTTGTTGTAGCCATTGGTCCAGGAGAACTGGTCCTGCAGCGACCACACAAAGTAGCCGTCGACGTTCACGCCACCGTCGATTGCCTTGAGGATCCATGCGAGATGTTGACGCATATAGTCGATGCGAGGGGCGTCGTCGATAAAGCCGTCCTCAAAGTCGTCCTTATAGCCCATGCCGTTCTCGGTGATGTAGATCTTCTTGTAGTTGGGGTAATCGTTCTTAATGCGGAGCAGCAGGTCGTACAGGCCCTCGGGATAGATAATCCAGTCCCAATCGGTGGTGGGTACGCCTTCGCGCACGCATGACTCGCCCACGCCCTTGAGGAACCAGCGCGAGGAGCCCTTGTCGCCGGTGCCATTGTGGTTGATGTCGTTTTCGCCCTCGGCGGCGCGCAGGAACTGGCACTTGTAGGTGTTGACGCCCAGGCAATCGTTGTAGGGGAGCGCGGCGGTCAGCGCGGCGATGTCCTCGCCACGAACGTCGAGCTCGCCGCCGGCGATATGGGCAAGCTTGGTCGCAGCCTCCATGGTGTCGGCTGCATAGTGGCCACGGAAGGTGGCGTCGAGTACCCAGCGGTTGTTGATGACGTCGGCCATGCGAGCCGCCTCGCAGTCGGCGGCGTTATTGGGGTCGAGGGGATACTTGGGCTCCAGGTTCTGGACAATGCCGATCTCGCCCTCAAAGCCGCCCTCATGGAAGGCGACGACGGCCTTGGCGTGGGCCACCATCATGTTGTGCATGAGCTGGAAGGCCTTGTCCAGGCGATACTTCTCGCCGTGCGGCCAGTTGCCAACGATAAAGCTGCCCTCGGCGGTTGCGGGAATCTCGTTAAAGGTAAACCAGTGCTTGACCTCGGTGAACTCGGCAAAGCAGAACTTGGCGTACTCGACAAAGGCGTCGATCGTCGTGCGCGTCAGGAAACCCTCGCCGCCGTTCTGGTAAAAGGCCTCAGGTGTATCAAAGTGATCGAGCGTGACATAGGGGATAACGTCGGCATTATTGCAGGTGGCAAAGAGCTCGTGATAGAAGGCGACACCCTCGGGGTTGATCTCGCCAGTGCCACTGGGGAAGATGCGGCTCCAAGCGATGGAGACACGGATACCGTTGATGCCGAAGCGCTGGCACAGGTCGATATCGACCGGGTACTTGTTGTAGAAATCGCTTGCGGGGTCGGGGGAGAAGCGACCCTGAGCAGCCAGGAAATCGTCCCAGGGCACTTTGCCCTTGCCGTGCGTACGGGTCTCGCCCTCAACCTGGTAAGCAGCGGTGGCGCCGCCAAACACAAAGCCGTCGGGGAACTGCATGGGGTTGGTCATGAGTCATCCTTTCTGTGGGATACGAATAGGGAGAGGTGCCCGAACTGGGGATCCGGGCACCAACAGAGGGAGGAACTAGTCGAGGTTCTCGCGGAGCCACTTGATGGCGCCAGCGGGGTCGCGGGTGAGGTCGATATATTCCTTACCGCGGGGAGCGAGCAGCTTAATGCCCAGACGATCGGTGTCGGCCTTCATGTCGTTGTAGTAGCTACGAACCTGCGGGGCGAGCACGATGACGTCGTACTGATCCATGATGGCAGTGTGCTGGCCATAAGCGCCTGCGGAGGAAGCGATGTTCTCTCCGGTCTGCGCAGCACCTTCCTTGATGGCGTTGGCAAGCATGGCAGAGGTGCCGGCGCCGGCGCACAGGACGAGGACCTTCAGACCGTCGACATCCTTCTTAGCGGATGCGTTGGCTGCGGGCTCGGGCTGATCGGCGACAGGCTCGCTGTCGGCGGCAGCGGCGGTCGGCTCGACGGAAGCGGTAGCCTGCTCGACAGCGGGCGCAGGGGCGTTGGCGGCGATGGTGGCAGCACCATCGGACTCAAGACCCAGCTCGGCGGCGCGCTCGGCCTCCTGGTCGCAGAGCAGCTTATCGTATGCCTTCAAGAACGGCAGGTAAATGATGGCGTCCAGCAAGATGATAATCGCGACAAACACCAGGGCGATAAGCTGGAAGTTTGTGGTGATGAAGATGCCGATGGGGGCAGGGGTAGCCCAAGGCACCACGAAGGAGAAGCCGTTCATGCCCACGTTGTCGATAAAGAACTTGGCAACACTCACGTTGACGCAACCGGCGGCAACAAAGGGGATGAGCATGTAGGGGTTAAGGATCATCGGCGCGCCAAAGAGCAGCGGTTCGTTGACGGCGAAGGCAACAGGAACAATCGAGGCCTTACCGACGGCTTTGAGCTGCTTGGACTTCATAAAGAGAATCAGCAGAAGCGGCACGATGAACGTGGCGCCGGTGCCGCCGAACTCACCCACGAGCGACATGTTAAAGGTGAGGGAGTGGGCGGGGTGGCCACCGGCCAGCAGAACCTGCAGGTTCTCGGCCTGGTTGGCAAGACGGATGGGGTCGATGCCCGGCTGGACAATCGAAGGACCGTGGACACCGATGAACCAGAAGAATGCGGTGGCTGCCTGAATAAGGATGAGTCCGGGGTAGGTCTCTGCTGCAGTGAAGAGCGGGGAGAGCAGTTTGATAAGCAGCTCGGAGAACGGAACGCCCATGAGGTTGCGCACAACCACATCGATGATGCCGCAAATGATGACGGCGCCGCCAAAGGGGATGATGTCGCGGAAGTTCTGAGCGATGGCGCCCGGGACCTCCTTGGGCAGCTTAATGGTCAGATCGCGCGAGACGCAGAATTTATAGACCCACACGGTAATGAACGCGGCGATATAGGCGGAGAACAGACCGCGTGTACCCATGCTGGTGCAATCGAAGACCGAAAGCTCGGAGCCGTTGAACTTGGTGGTGAACTGCGTAACAGCGAGCAGCAGCATACTGCACTGGGCGGCAACCATGGTGGAGCCGTCGTTGAGCACCTTGCCGGCGGGCATGCGACGGTTCATGGAAGCCGTGAAGTTCTTGGCGGTGGTGCCGGCAACCATGATGCCCATGACGCCCATGGTGAAGTTGTACAGCTTGTTGCACCAGTCGATGAGCGGCTGGGGCAGCGTGATGCCGACTACGCCGGGAAGGGTGGCAATGAGCAGAAAAATCGAAGAGGTGAGGACGATGGGCATGCACCCAAGGAATCCGTCCTTAATAGCCTGGAGGTAGATGTTCCTCGAGATCTTCTCAAAGAACGGCTGATGCTTTTCGAGCATCTTTACGATGGCGTCCATAGAGCTCCTTTGCTACTTGATGCGCGATGCATGTGGATGGAACTGGTCGTCGATGGATGGTCAGGACTGCCCGGAAACCTTCCTGCTTAAGGAAGGCATTGCGAAATGACAACGTTGTCATTTCGTTAATGACAACGTAAGACATTTTTGGAAGAGCAACAAGGATATACGGGTAAGCGGTCGATATTGTCCGGTAAACGGTTGATTTGTCAGTCGGGCAGGTAGTGTATGCTAGAACGCAAAAAACAAGCGATGCAAAACCGACTGGAGAAGTAGTGGCAACGATGGACAAGAAAAATGTCTCAATGAACGATGTGGCGATTGCCGCGGGTGTTTCTCTCAAGACGGTGTCGCGTGTGATCAACGAGCCCGATAGCGTGCGAGAGTCCACACGCGATAGGGTCCATGCTGCCATGGAAGCGCTTGGGTTCCGGGCGAACTTTGCCGCGCGTTCACTCAAGTTGGGCCGTTACGGGTGCATCGGCGTCGTGCTGTTTCACTTGTCGGGCGGTGCCGTGGACATGATTGACGGTATCGCCGATGCCGCCGAAGAACGCGGCTTTGCGCTCACGATGATCAAAAAGCGGGCAGGGGAGAAGATGACCCTTGCCGATGCGGCGCGTAGGATGTCGCAGCTGCCTGTTGATGGCATGATCTTCAACCTGCGTCAGATGGTCGATGACTTTGATACCTTTGAGGCGCCGAAAGACCTCAAGACGGTGATTATTACGCCGATGGAGCATCCTACCTGCTCCACCGTCAGTGACGATCAAGAGGGCGGCGCTCGTATGGCGTGCGAGTACTTCTTGAATCGCGGGCACAAGAACGTGTACTTCGTCTCTGGTAAGAAAGAAGCGCTGTCGAGCCAGTGCCGTTTGAAAGGTTGGCGAGCGGCACTCGAGGCGCATGGCATTGAGCCGCCCGAGCCTCTGCAAGGCGATTGGAATGCGGATAGTGGCTATGCCGCGGGCCTTGTGCTTGCCGATAAACCCGATTGCACGGCGGTCCTCGCTGCTAACGACTGCATGGCAAACGGCGTGATGATGGCTCTACGTGACAAGGGTCTGAGTGTGCCCGATGATGTGTCCGTGATCGGCTTTGATGACGAGCTTTACAAGACGATTCCCAACTCGATTCTGACGTCGGTGAAGTTTCGCCACCGCGAGCTGGGCATCCGTGCGCTTAACGAGGTCGTCGCAGGTCTGGAAGCCCCGAGCTCCAGAAGCCGTACGCTCGTCTCGGGCGTGTTGGTCGAACGTTCCAGCGTAAAGGACCTGCGGGCGTAGGGTTTTTCGGCCCGTTCGTCTCAATCTGTAACAGTTAGGACCGAAAAACTCAGCTAAATATTACAGATTGAGATATTTCTGCTCGGGCGTTCTGTTTGTCTCGATCTGTAACAGCTAGGATCCAAAAACTCGGCTAGATGTTACAGATTGAGATGAACAGGAGGGCGGGTGCGGTCTAAACAAAATGGCCCGCGCATCACGCATCGATGCACGGGCCATTTTTTGTCTGCGAGCGGCAGGTGGCGTCAGCGTCTTATGCCTTGAGGTTTTCCTCGATCCAGGCGACGGCACCCTTGGGATCCTTAGTGAGGTCGATGTACTGTTTGCCCTTGGGCGACAGCAGCGTGATGCCCAGGCGGTCGGTGTCGGCCTTCATCTCGTTGTAATAGGTGCGAACCTGCGGAGCCAGGACGATGACGTTGTACTGGTCCATGATGGCGTAGTGGCTGCCGTAGGCACCGGCGTTGGCGGTAATGTCGATGCCCAGCTCGTCGGCGCCTTCCTTAAGCGCGTTGGCGAGCAGTGCAGAGGTGCCGGCGCCAGCGCACAGAACCAGAACCCTCAGATCCTTGCCCTTAAGGGCGGACGGAGCTGCGGAGGCCTCGGTGGCAGAAGCGGTCTCGACAACAGGAGCCTCAACGGCGGGGGCGGCAGCGGTCTTGACGGCCTTGGTCTCCTCGGCCTCTTCTTCGGCCAGGGTCTCGGCCTCCTGCTTGCACAGGACGTTGTCGTAGGCCTTGCAGAACGGGTAGTAGATCAAGAAGTCAACGACCAGCAGGACGACAACCAGGACCAGAGAGATCGGCTGGAAGTTGGTGTCGATGAAGGTGCCGATCGGTCCGGGGAGTGCCCACGGCATGGCATAGATAAAGCCGTTCATGCCCAAAAAGTCGATGAAGAACTTACCAATGAGGACGTTGGCCACGGGGGCAAACAGGAACGGGATCAGGAAGTACGGGTTGAGGATGATGGGCGCGGCGAACAGCAGCGGCTCGTTGACGGCGAACATCACGGGTACGACAGAGGCTTTGCCGACGGCCTTGAGCTGCTTGGAGCGCATAAAGAGCAGGAAGATGATCGGGACAATGAACGTGGCGCCGGTGCCGCCGAGTTCGCCGATGTAGTTACCGAAGTTCTCGGTCAGGGCGAGAGGGCGGGGTGACCGCCGGCCTGCAGCGTGGCGAGGTTGGTGGTGATGTTGCCAAACAGCGCGGCGTTGAGGGCAGGCTTAACGACCGAGGGGCCGTGGATGCCCATGAACCAGAACAGCGGGATCATGAACCAGATGAGGGCGAGGCCGGCGTAGGAATCGGCTGCGGCGAACAGCGGGCTCACCAGCGTGGAGATGACGTTGGCAAACGGGACGGCCAAGCAGGTGCGGCAGATAACGTCGATGACGGCGACAAACAGGATGGAGAAGCTGAAGGCGAAGATGTCGCGGAAGTTCTGGGCGATGGCGCCGGGGACTTCTTTGGGCAGCTTGATGGTGATGTCTCGCTTAATGCAGAAGGCATAGATGTTGACCGTGGCAAATGCGGCGACAAAGGAGCTCAGCAGGCCCTTGGTGCCCATGTTGTCGGTAAAGAACACCGAGACATCGGCGCCGTCGATCTTGGCACTCGTCTGGGTAACGGCCAAGATGAGCATAGCGCACATGGCGGCGACCATGGTGCTCGTGGCGTTGATGGCCTTGCCGGCAGGCATGCGGCGGTTCTTGGAGCCGGTCAGCGCGCTTGCGGTGGTGCCGGCGACCATGATGCCCACGACGCCCATCGTGAAGTTGTAAACCTTGTTGCAGAAGTTCACGACGTCGACGTTCCACCAGTCGGGCAGCGTAAAGCCGCCGACCGTGGCGACAACGCCCGGCAGGGTCGAAATAAGCAGGAAGACAGAAGAAGACAGGATGATGGGCATTGCTGCCAAAAAGCCGTCTTTAATGGCCTGAAGGTAGATGTTCTTAGAGACCTTGTCGAAGTACGGCTGACCTTTCTCCAAGAACTTAACGATCGATTCCATAGTTCACGCTCCTCTTTGCATGAAATCTTAATGGCATGGACGTTGAAAACCTATATGGTCTCCCGCTTGCTAAAAGCCCGGGTGCAGGCGGGGTCGGTCCCAGGGGGAGAGAGGGGAGCGGCTGGGTTTGTATCGCATAGGGCCGCTCCCCTCTCGGGGGAAAGCGAGGCGATGCGCTACTGCGCGTCCGCCATAGTGTCGGCGAGCTCCTTGTACCAGAGTGCCGACTGCTTGATGTAGCGTTTTTGCGTGTCGAAGTCGATGTAGAACAGGCCGTAGCGCTTGTTATAGCCGTTGGCCCACGAGAACTGGTCCTGCAGGCTCCAGATAAAGTAGCCCTGGACGTCGACGCCCTCGGCGCGCGCCCGGAGCACCTCCTCCATGTGCTGGTCGACAAAGTCGATGCGCTCGGGATCGGCGACGATGCCGTTTGCGTCGGGCTCGGGGTCCTTGTGGCCCAGGCCGTTTTCGGTGATATAGATGACGGGGAGGTTGGGATAGGTGGCGCTGATGTGCTTGAGCGTGTCGTAGAGGCCTTGCGGGTAGATGAGCCAATCCCAGTCGGTGGTGGGGATACCCGGCATATCGACCTGCTGCCCGACGCCCTTAAACTTAAAGCACGAGGTGCCCTTGTCTCCGGTGCCGTTAAAGCTGTTGGTGGACTCGCCATCGTAGGCGGCGATAAACGCCGACTGATA
Source organism: uncultured Collinsella sp. (assembly GCA_900550515.1). Classification (GTDB taxonomy): domain Bacteria; phylum Actinomycetota; class Coriobacteriia; order Coriobacteriales; family Coriobacteriaceae; genus Collinsella. The sequence continues at coordinate 16,113 of URSP01000018.1, forward strand.
GTAGTTGAGGCCGAACATATCGTTGCGGGGCGCCGCCTTGGCGAGCTCCTCCATGTCGCTGTCCTCAACCGTAAGCGTGGCGTTGTTGGCACGCAGAATCTCGTTGATGAGTGAGAGGGTGCGCGCGGAGTAGTGACCCAGGAAGGCGCCGTCCATGATGAAGTCGGTGTAGAAGGCGTTGTACAGGTCGGCGGCGTGCTGGTCGGCGGGCGAGTCTGTGGCAGGATATGCCGGCGTCAGGACGTTGACCATGCCAATGCGTCCGCCCAGGTGCTCGGTCTCGTCAAGATCCTTATACAGGTTGACGGCGCGGGCGTGGGCAACGAGCTCGTTGTGCTGGCTCTGGATGCCGCTCGTCACATCAAAGTGATGGTTGGGCGGGAAGTTGCCTTGGATGTATTGGGAGTGCGAGAGGCTGATGAGCTCGTTGATGGTGAACCAATTCTTGACCTCGCGGAACTCGCGGAAGCAGAACTCGGCATAGCGCACATAGGCGTCGACGGTCTTGCGGTTGAGCCAGTCGCCCTGGTTGAACAGGGCGGCGGGGGAGTCAAAGTGATGCAGGGACACATAGGGCTCGACGCCATACTTTTTGCAGCAGGCGAACAGCTCGTGGTAGTGCTTAACGCCCTCGGCGAGGGGCTCGGCATCGTCGCCGTTGGGGAAGATGCGGGTCCAGGCGATGGACACACGGATGGAGTTGAGTCCATGCTCGGCAGAAAGGCGGATATCCTCCTCGTAGCGGTTGTAGAAATCACTGGCCGGGTCGGGCAAAAAGCGACCCTGGGCGACAAGGTAATCGTCCCACATGGTCTTACCCTTGCCTGCCACCTTCGTGGAACCTTCCGTTTGGTACGCGGCGGTTGCGGCGCCCCAAACAAAGCCCTTCGGCAGCTGCTGTACGCGGTTTAGCAAAGACATATGCATACACCCTCTCGTCTCGCTGTTCGATATTGTGCGTTTGCGCTCAGGAGGCTCCCTGGTTAGCGTTCAGCGGTGAAAAAGCCCGATAAACACTATCTTAAAATGATTAGAACCAAAATGAGCACGTGAACATTTGACAATGAGCACGTTAACATCCGGCTGGGATGTATAGAAACAAAACAACTTCAAACAGCCGCGAACGGTTGTATTTGTTCGGTAAGCGGTTTTGATTGACAGAAGTTTTCATGTTGTGGTATATGGCTCGGGTATCATGAGCACGTTATCGATGTATGTACGATGCGCCATGGGCGCGGGGAATAGTTGGGAAGCAGGTTAGCGTGGAAGGCATGGCTCAGCAGACAAGGAATGGTCATTCGGCGAGCGCGGCAGAGGTTGCGGCGCTCGCTGGCGTGAGCCGCCAGACTGTGTCTCGCGTGGTCAACGGTATGCCCAACGTGACGGAAAAGACGCGCAAGCGTGTGCTGGCCGCCATGGAAGAGCTGGGCTTTCGTCCCAATTTTGCTGGAGCGGCGTTGCGCGGCGGGTCGTATCGTTCTATTGGCCTGTGCATGTACAACATCACACGTGTCGGTAACCTGGCGACGCTCGAGGGTATCATGCAAGCGGCGCGCGAGCACGATTTTGCCGTCACTATGATCGAGATGGGCGGCGACAAGCCCTATACACTTGCCGATGCCTCGCGCCGCATGGTCGAGCGACCCGTCGACGGCATGATTCTCAACATGAACCGCATGGCTCCCGATTTTGAGGAGTTTGTTCCCCAGCCGGGAGTGCGAACGGTCATCCTGTCCATGTATGCGCATCCGCGCTGCACGACGATCGACTCCGACCAGTATGGTTCGTGCGAGCTGTTGACCAATTATCTGCTGGAACATGGTCACTCGAATATGCGGTTTGTGGCGGGTCCGGAAAACTCGATTTCCTCGCGTTTTCGTGAGGCCGGTTGGCGCGATACGCTGGGTCGTGCTCATGTCGATGCCGCTCCGATGCTGCGTGGCGATTGGAGTGCGGACAGTGGGTACGCCATGGGCGAGCGGATTGCGGCCGAGGTGCTTGCCGGCGGGTCGCAGGCGCCGACTGCCGTGCTTGCGGCAAATGACCAGATGGCGCTGGGCGTTATCGCCGCGCTCGAGAACGCGGGCCTGTCCGTGCCCGACGACGTGAGCGTGGTTGGTATCGACGACGCACTCGAGGGACTTGTTCCTCACAATCGACTGACGACGCTGCGATTTGATTTGCGCGGTGTCGGTAAGCTTGCGTTTGAGGCGGCGATTGGAGAGAGCTCGTCTATCGAGTCGATTCATGTGCCGAGTACGCTGGTCGAACGCTCGACTGTTAGGGACATACGGGGTTAGGTCCTACTCCGTTTGTCTCGATTTGTAACAGGTAGACGGTCAAAAGCGGGCTACGTGTTACAGATTTAGATTCTTCGGAAAGAGCAATCCTGTTCGTCTCAATCTGTAACAGCTAGGACCAAAAAACTCGGCTAGATGTTACAGATCGAGACAAACGGCTCCCGACCAGCCCAAAAACAAAAAGACCGGGGGCGGCGCGCCGTGTGACGTGCCGCCCCCGGCTGAGAAATGGGGACAGGTTGTGTGAGCGGGCAACCCCGCCAGCCACTAGTCCAGACGACGGGTCTGCGCCACGTGCTTGTACCAGTAGGCGCTTGCCTTGGGCGTGCGCTTCTGGGTTTCAAAGTCAACGTAGAAGAAGCCGTAACGCTTGTTGTAGCCATTGGTCCAGGAGAACTGATCCTGCAGGCTCCACAGGAAGTAGCCGCCCACGTTGACGCCCACCTCCATGGCCTTGAGCAGCCAACGCAGGTGCTGCTCGATGTAGTCGATGCGCGGCTGGTCGTCCACAAAACCGTCCTTGTAGGGGTCCTTGTAGCCCATGCCGTTCTCGGTGATGAAAATCTGCTTGTAGTTGGGGTAGCGCTGCTTAATGTAGACGAGCAGATCGAACAGGCCCTCGGGATAGATGATCCAGTCCCAGTCGGTGGTGGGGATGCCAGGCTTGTTCACATGCTCGCCAATACCCTTAACGCGCCAGCGGCCGGTGCCCTTCTCGCCCGTACCGTTGTGGTGCAGGTCGTTCTCGCCGTCGTAAGCCTTCAAGAAGCGGCACTGGTAGTTGTTAACGCCCAGGTAGTCGTTGTAGAGCGCGGCCTCGCGCATGATTTCCAGATCCTCGTCTAGGATCTCGATGGTGCCGCCCGAGACGGCAGCCAGGCGGTTGGCGCACTCGAGGGTGTCGGGCGCGTAGTCGCCGCGGAAGGTGGCGTCGAGCAAGAACTGGTTTTGCAGCACGTGCTCGTTGTTGGCGGCTTTGATGTCGGCGGGGTCGTTCTCGTTGAGCGGGTACTTAAACTCCAGCGACTGGATGACGCCGATTTTGCCCTTAAAGCCGCCGTTGTGGAAGGCCAGCACGGCCTTGGCGTGGGCGAGCATCATGTTGTGCTCGCACTGGAAGGCCTCGGCCAGATGCGCCTTGACGCCACCGGGGAAGGTGCCCTCGATGTAGGTGTTGGAGGCGTCGGCCCAGATCTCGTTAAAGGTGAACCAGTAGGTCACCTGGTCGGCGTACTCCTTAAAGCAGAAGGTGGCAAAGTCCACAAAGGCGTCGATGGTCTCGCGGTTGAGGAAGTCGCCCTTCTCAAAGAGGGGAAGCGGCGTGTCAAAGTGATGCAGCGTGACGAACGGCTCAACGTGGTGCTTGTGGCACTCGGCGAAGAGATCGTGGTAGAACTGGACGCCCTCGGGGTTGATTTCGCCGGTGCCGTTGGGGAAGATGCGGCTCCAGGCGATGGAGAGGCGAATGCCGTTGATGCCGAACTCCTCGCACAGCTCCAGGTCGACGGGGTACTGGTTGTAGAAGTCCGAAGCGGGATCGGGGGAGAAGCGGCCCTGGGCCTCCAGGAAGTCGTCCCAGGCAACCTTGCCCTTACCGTGAGTGCGGGTCTCGCCCTCTACCTGGTAGGCAGCGGTGGCGCCGCCAAAGACAAAGTCCTCGGGAAACTGCGCAGGCGGGTTGGTGACGCTGGCGGGGTTAACGGACATGATGATCCAATCGTCTAGTAAAAAGGCCAGCCACCTGATGTGGTCGGCTGGCCTTTACGCGTTACTTACTTCGAGAGTTGCTCGCTTACGAAGGCGAGAGATTTGTCGCCGTTCTGGGAGAGCTCGATGTACTGCTTGCCGCGGCAGGCGACGCACTTGTTGCCCACGCGTTCGCAGTCTTTCTGCAGGTCGGCCAGGTAGCTTGCGGCCTGCGGGGCCAGGACGACTAGGTCAAAGTCGGGGAGCATGTCGACGTGGTTGCCATAGGCCTCGGCAGCGGTTTCGAGGTTAATACCGCGCTCCTTGGCAGCCTTGGCCAGCGCGTTGGCGAGCAGGCCCGAGGTACCGCCACCCTGGCAGAGCACGAGTACGCGCTTGCCGTTAAGGTCGCTGGCGGTCGTTGCCTCGGCAGCGGATGCTGCAGAAGCGGCGGGGGCATCGGCCTTCACGGCCTCGGCAGCAGCGCCGGCGGCAACGCTCTTGGCGTCAGCCTTGCCTTGGAAGGCATCGTTGAGTTTGGCGGCCTTCTCGGCGTTCTTGGCGGCGAGCTCCTCCTGGGAGATCTCGGCCTCCTCGGCGCACTTCTGGGCGTCATAGGCACGGAAGAACGGATAGTACAGAACGAAGTCGACGACCAGGATAAGGGCGAGCATCACAAAGGCGAGCGGCTGGAAGCCCAGGCCCATGATGGTGCCGATGGGGCCGGGGACGGTCCAAGGCAGGGTGTACATAAAGCCGTTCATGCCCAAGAAGTCGATAAAGATCTTGAGGATCCAGATGTTGGCGATCGGAGCAAAGACAAACGGGACAAAGAAGACGGGGTTGAGCACGATGGGTGCGGCGAACAGCAGCGGCTCGTTGACGGCAAAGCACACGGGGACGATGGCGGCCTTACCGACGGCGCGCATCTCCTGAGACTTGGCCAGGAAGCAGAACATAAAGACCAGGACGAGCGTGGCGCCGGTGCCGCCCATGCAGACGACGAAGTACTGGGCACCCTGGGTCAGGACAGCGGAAGCGTGCTGGCCAGCCTGGAATGCGGCCAGGTTGTCGGTCATGTTGGCAACAAGGGCGGCGGCGATGGCGGGCTCGACGATCGAGGGGCCGTGGACGCCCACGAACCAGAACAGGCTCATGGCGCCGTAGATCACAGCGAGGCCGATGTAGCCGTCGGCAGCGGTGAACAGGGGCTGGAACACCTGGATGACGCCCTGGGCAAAGCAGAAGCCAAAGGCAGCACGGAAGACGATGTCAAAGACCCAAAAGACGGCAATGCAGACGGAGAAGGGGATGATGTCCTTGAAGGTCTGCGAGATGTTGGGCGGAACCTGCTCGGGCATCTTGACGGTGATGTTGCGCTTAATGAAGAACTTGTAGATGATGCCGGTCACAAACGCAGCGATGAAAGCGGTCAGCAGGCCCTTGGAACCAAGGTAGGTGGTGTTGAAACCGCTGGCAGCGTCCGTGGCGATGGTGTCGCTCGAAAGGAGCAAGAAGCCGATGATGGCCGCGCACATGCACGAGATGAAGTTGATCTGGTTGTTCTTGGGCAGATCGCGGTTCTGAGCGTCGGCGAAGTGCTTGGCCGTGGTGGCGGCGCAGGCGATGGCCAGGATGCCCATGGAGTAGTTGTAGCACTTCCACAGGGCGTTGTTGATGTCATCGGGCCAGTAGAAACCCCAGATGTTGGGGACCGAGGCTACCAGGCAGAAGATGGACGAGAAGATGATGATGGGGATGACGGAGATAAAGCCGTCGCGGATCGCCTTGAGGTACTTGTTGCGGGCGATCGCGTTGAAAAAGGGCTGGCCCTTTTCGATGATGGCGATGAGTTGCTCCATGCAATGCTCCTAAGAGTCGGTGGGTTAGCAACGATGGTAGCTTTTGACGTTCGGTTGCCAAAATGTTGACGTTGCCATTTTGTGACACAAAAAAAGACGCGAACCGGTGGTTCCTGTGCCTGCGAACCGTCGATTCCTTATGCGTAAACGTTTGAGCCGCCCGGTGGCTCTGTGTTTGCACAATGGCAACGTTAACATTTGGGCGACAAAAGCCGTTCGGGGAAGCAAAAATGTCGGTGAACGGTAGGTTTTGGGTGGTGAGCGTATGGTGGGGGAGGCGTTGGATATACTTGAAGGCGTTAAAAATGACTGCGCAGGGTGCCACCAATGGCATCGTTGACATAGAAAGATCGACCTATGGCCGCTGTTAAAAAATCGGTATCCGTCAAAGACGTAGCGCGCCTCGCGGGCGTCTCGGAGCAGACAGTCTCGCGTACGGTGCACGATTCGCCCAGCGTGCGCCCCGAGACCAAGGAACGCGTGCGTGCCGCCATGCGCGAGCTGGGGTATCGCCCCAATTTTGCCGGTCGATCGCTGCGCCGCGGTAAGTTTAAGACCGTCGGCGTCGCCATGTTCAACATTACCGGCACCGGCAATCTCGACCGTATGGAGGGCTTTGCCGCAGCGGCCGACAAACATGGCTATGCCATCACCCTCACTAAAGTAGACGGGCATCCGTATACCCTCGAGAGCGCATCGTCGCGCATGAGCGCACTGCCGGTGGATGGCATGGTTGTGATTATGAACCGCATGCCGGCGGACTTTGGAACCTTCGAGCCGCTGCCCGGCATGCAGACGGTGCTCGTTACGATGTTGGAGCACCCGCTCTGTTCAACGGTCGATAACGACCAGTTCGATTGCTCGCGCCAGGTGGTCGAGTACTTGTTGGGGCAGGGGCACAAGACTGTGCACTTTATCTCGTGCCCCGAGCGCTCGCTTTCGGGCATGCGGCGCGAGGAAGGCTGGCGTGAGACATTGCGTGCGCATGGCATTGAGCCACCGCGACTCGTCCGTGGGGATTGGACGGCACAGAGCGGATATGCTGCTGGTCAGGCTCTGGCGGAAGATCCGACCTGTACGGCCATTTATGCTTCCAACGATGCCATGGCCTACGGCTGCATTCGCGGGCTCGAGTCGTGCGGAAGGCGTGTGCCCGAGGACGTGAGCGTGGTGGGTGTTGATGACAGCCTGGGCGACATCGTGCCCGATTGTCGCCTGACCACGGTGCGCTTTGACAACAAGCGCGTCGGCATGTGGGCGGTTGACAAGATTGCCGGCGCCGAGGGCGTTGCGCCCGGTGTGGAGCACATGCTGTTTCCGGGCGTGCTCGTCGAGGGCGATACGGTGCGCGATTGGCGCTAGGGCGCGGGTCTGTTTGGGTTTCCGCTAATTGTGTTCGATATTGTTCAGATTGGTTTAAAAACCGTTCACGGGTAAAAATTGACCGTTCATAGCTTGAAATTACGTTTTGCGCTGTTTTTTTTTGTTTGAATGTTAATGTTTCTCCCATACAGAACGCAGCGCGTATGCCCGGACGCGATGCTCTCCATTGGTTCATATGTGAAAGGAACGCAATATGGCAACCAAAGAAGAAATCTCGATGGTTGGATTCGAGATTGTCGCATACGCTGGTGACGCCCAGACCGATTTGCTTGCAGCGCTCGATGCTGCTCGCGAGGGTGACTTTGAGAAGGCCGAGCAGCTGCACAAGGATGCCAGCGATGCGCTCATCGGTGCCCACGACACGCAGACCAAGCTGCTTTCGCAGGAGGCCGGCGGTGGCGAGATGGAGATGACCTTCATCATGGCTCACGCTCAGGACACTCTCATGACCACTATGATCCTGGAGAAGCAGGCCCGCTTTACCATCGATGCCTACAAGCGCATCGCCGAGCTCGAGGCCAAGCTCGCCTAACGAGCCCTCACAACCAAGTCCCCTTCCATAAGCCCTGCCGCTATCCGCAGCAGGGCTTTTTCTGTCCTCCTCCAAGTTGCGGTGAAATAGGGATTGAATAGGGGCCGGCGGGCACAAAACAATCCCTATTCCACCGCAACTCATCCCGAGATAGTCATTGGGGACAGTCTTGGTGCGCACCGTTGTCCTCCCGTTCGATTTTTGCTCGGTGGGTATACTTCCATCCGCAATACAGGCCGGAATGAGGAGGTATCCAAATGCCGGATAACGGGTCAATACAAAAAAGAGACGCGCACGAGATGGCTCATGGGCGTCCTGTCCAGATAACCGAGCACACGACGGTAACCGAGCTGCAGCCCAGCCTGTCCGATGTCGTGTGCGCAAACAAAAAGCTGCAGATCGGTATCATCGTTGCGCTCGTGGTGCTGGCGTTGCTGTCGGGCTTTGTAGCTCGTCCGCATTTCGCCGATACCAAAACTTGGGACTCCACCATCGAGGTCATCGATCAAAAGAAAGGTAACGTACTGGCACTCACGACCTCGTGCGTGGCACTGTCTGCGGGCATTACCGCGCTGCCGGGTGATACAGGAACGCCGGTTGCCGAGCAGCTCGCGCAGCTTTCAGGTAACCTTGGTATCGTGCTTGCCGTGCTATACCTAGAGAAATATCTGCTCACGATTTTGTGGTCGGTTGGCTTGGGCATCCTGATCCCGTTTGCGCTGGTGCTCTTTGC
>URSP01000019.1:0-24165 GCA_900550515.1 uncultured Collinsella sp.
CGTCAAAATCCTGAATCTCCTCGTGGCCAAAGCCTTCAAAGAACTCATGACGCTTGTCACAGGACAGGTTGTTGTACACCGCAAACTGCGTTGCCGGCGGACAGACGATATCGGCCGTGCCCGTGCCAAACAGCACGGGGCACTTGACCATGGGGGCAAAATTCTTGGAATCGAAGTACGCCAGCTTGGCATAGGCTTCCTCGATACGAGTCGAGTCCTCGTCAAACCAACGCGACCAATAGCGCAGGCCCTCGTAGGCAATATCGTCGGCGTCCAGATCCCAAACCAGGCGGAAGTCCGATAAGAAGGGATAGAGGATAGCCGCGCGATCAACTAAATCGCTATTGAGCGCGCAGGTCGCAATGCCCAAACCGCCGCCCTGCGATGCGCCGTTTACATACACGCGGGTAAGATCGATGCCCTCGAGCTCGCGAACGATACGGCACAGAATGCGGATATCCTGATGCAGGCGGACATAGTAGAGGTTGGCCGGATCGCCGTCGATACCGGCGACGATATGGCCCGCGACCGTCGTGCCCGCAAATCCACCAATGTCCTCGGAGGGGCCTCCTTGGCCAGGACAATCGAGAGCAATGAGCGCCATGCCCATGCCAGCAAACGACGCTTGCTCAAACCAGCTGCGGCTCGCACCCGGATATCCATGGAACTGAAGTACCAATGGCACGTGCTCGTCCGAGACAGGTTTAAGGTACTTGGCATGCAGGCGTGCACCACACATGCCGGTATACCAGAGGTCGAAAAACCGACAGGTCGCGGAATCCGCAACCGAAGCCGCCTCAATCGCATAATCGAGCTCGACGGCGTCGGCCTCGGCCATGCGGTCCTTCCAAAAGAAATCGAAATCCGATGGACGGGGCATAGCGCCTCGATATTCACCAAATTGCTGTTGTAGCTCCTGAGCACTTGGCATGGCTCGTGAACCCAGCCTTTCGAAATCGCAACGGAGGTGCGCCCGGTAAGTGAACCGGGCGCACGGGAGGGAAAGCGAGGCTACTCGCCGAGCTTGGGATGAAGCAGCGACGGCGCAGCGCCGAGCAGCATCTTGGTGTAGGGGTCCTGAGGATGCTGGAAGACCTGCTTGGCCTCGCCCTGCTCGACGATCTTGCCGCCATTCATAACGATGATGTCGTCAGAGATATAGCGGACCGTCTGGATGTCATGGCTGATGAACACCATGGCCAGGCCGAGCTCCTTCTTAAGGTCGGTCAGCAGGTTCAGAATCTGCGCGCGGACCGAAACGTCCAGAGCCGAGGTGGGCTCGTCGGCGATGATGGCATCGGGGTTCAGCGACAGGGCACGGGCAATTGCGACGCGCTGGCGCTGGCCGCCCGAAAGCTGGCCGGGAAGAACCTCGGCAGCGGAGCTGGGCAGACCGGTGAGCTCCAAGAGCTCCTTGACGCGCTTCTCCTGCTCTGCCTCGGTTCCCAGATTGTGGACGCGCATGGGGTCGAGCAGCTGCTCGCGAACGACCATGCGCGGGTTGAGCGCCGTGGCCGGGTTCTGGAACACGACCGAGATGACGCGACCCATGTGGCGACGGTCCTCGGCGGTACGCTTGGTAACGTCCTTGCCCTTAAAGTAGACCTTGCCGCTCGTGGGGGCCTGCAGGCCGCACATGACGTTGGCGGTGGTGGACTTACCGCAACCGGACTCGCCGACGATGCCGATCGTCTGACCGGGCATGAGCTTAATCGTTACACCCTGGACGGCGTGAACCAGGTTGGGGTGCAGAATCGAGCCGGTACGGGTCCTAAAGGTGACGTGGACGTCATCAAGGAAGATGATCGGCTCGACGCCGTTGACTGCGGTCTCGCTCATCTACATCACCTCCGCGTGAGGGGTCAAACCATTTGCCTTGAGCACCTCGTCGGGGAGCTCGGAATAGAAGTGCTCGGTGCCGGGCACGCGCTTGAAGACCGGACGGGTGTCCAGGCCAATACGCGGGTGGCTCGAGCGGGGCGCGAAGCGATCGCCCTTGGGGAAATCGCGCGGGCTCGGAACGGCGCCGGGCACCTGGTGCAGGCGGCCCGAACCGCTCTCGATGGACAGAACGGAACCCAGAAGACCGCGGGTGTACTCGTGGATCGGGTTAGTGAGCAGCTCCTTGGTGGGCGCCTGCTCGATAACCTGGCCAGCGTACATAACCGTGATGTTATGGGCGACCTCGGCGACCAGAGCCAGGTCATGCGAAACGAAGATCATGGCAAAGCCGAGCTTGGCCTGAAGATCGTTGAGCAGCTTGATGACCTGCTTCTGGACGGTAACGTCCAGAGCGGTCGTGGGCTCGTCGCAGATGACCAGCTTGGGGTCGCGGGTAAGGGCCATAGCGATCAGGACGCGCTGACGCTGGCCGCCGGAAAGCTCGTGCGGATAGCTCTCGAGCGTGCGCTTGGGATCGAGGCCCACGAGCTCCAGGAGCTCCTCGGCGCTACGGGTGCCGCCACGCTTGGTGAGCTGCTTCATCTGGGCGGAAATGAGCATGGAGGGGTTAAGAGAGGACAGGGCGTCCTGGTAGACCATAGCGATATCGGTACCGCGCAGGCCGAACCACTCCTTCTTGCTCATCTTGAGCAGGTCGCGGCCCTCCCAGAGAACCTCGCCGGAAAGGTGCTCGTCCTCATCGGTCAGGCCCATGATGGCCAGCGTGGTGATGGACTTACCGCAACCGGACTCGCCCACCAGGCCCATGGTCTGACCAGGACGGACGTCAAAGTTGACATGGTCGACGACGTTGATATCACCGTGATGCTCAAACTGAATGCAGAAGTCACGGACCGAGAGAATCGGTTCGACAGACTCGTCGGGCACATGGCGATCGTCACGCTTGAGCTCGACATCGCGCAGGGCGCCAAGGCGAGCGGAGAGGGACTGGGCCTGCTCCTTGTAGGCGCGAACGGGGTCGGAGACCAGCAGATCGGCCTCGCGACGCTTGGAGGAATCGGTAGGATCCAGGGCGGCGGAGGGAGCAGCGGCCATGGCGTCGGTAATGCCCTCGGAGAGGATGTTGAGCGCCAGGCAGGTGATCATGATGGCCAGGCCCGGGAACAGCGCCTGCCACCAACGGCCGGCGAGCACGCCGCCGCGGGCGTCGGCGAGGATGTTGCCCCAGGTAGCGGTGGGCTCCTGGATACCAGCGCCGATGAAGGTCAGCGAGGCCTCGAAGATGATGGCGTCGGCGACCAGGGTAACGGTGAAAACCATGATCGGGGCGATGCAGTTACGCAGAACATGCTTGATCAAAATCCACGGAGCCTTGGCGCCGGAAACGATGACCGCGCGGACATAGTCCTCGCCGTACTCGGACACGATGTTGGCGCGCACGATACGGGCAATCTGCGGAGTGTACATAAAGCCAATGGCGAAGATGATCGACGGCACGGAGTTGCCCAGGATGGAGACGAAGACGGCCGCGAGGGCGATGCCCGGGATGGACATGATGATGTCCAGGATACGCATGATCGTCTCGGAGACGGCCTTGCGCGAAACCGCTGCAAGGGCGCCTACGACCGAGCCGCAGACCAGAGCCATGGCAGTGGCGCCAAAGCCGATAATCAGCGAGTAACGACCACCGTAGAGCATACGCGACAGAATGTCGCGACCCTTATCGTCGGTACCGAAGATAAATCCGTTGCCGGGAGCCTGGCGAGCCGTAAAGATCTCGACCGGGCTATAGGGGGCAAGAAGGGGCGCCAGAATCGCAGTCAGGGCGACCAGCACCAGCACGACGGCTGCAATCTTAGAAGACAGCGTCATCTTCTTCCAGCCACCGAGCTTGAGCCCCTTGGAGGCAGCCTTCTCGAGCTGCTCGGTTTGCTTCTCTCGAATCTTTACCATAATCTACACCGTCCTGATGCGCGGGTTGATGAGCAGGTAGAGCATGTCAACCACGATGTTGATGATGATGAAGGCAAGAGCAACGACGATAACGACGCCCTGAACCAGGTTCGCCTCGTTGCCCTGAACGCCCTGCAGAATCGCGGTGCCCATGCCGGGGAGGTTGAAGATAACCTCGATGACGACAGCGCCGCCCATGAGGTAACCGATCTTAAGACCGAGGGTGGTGACCGGGGTGATCAGCGCATTGCGAAGAACGTTGATGCCGACGACGACCTTCTCGGGAACGCCGGCGCCGCGAGCCATACGGACATAATCCTTGTCGAGCTCCTCGACCATGGCGGTACGCACGATACGAGTCATCTGGCCCGTCAGCGGAAATGCCAAGGCAATGGCGGGCATGATCATGCGTCCCAGATAGCCAACCGGATTCGTGGTGAAGTGAGGCAGAGCACCCGATGCCGGGAGCACCTTAAGGTAGGAAGAGAACAGCAGGATCAACAGAACGGCAAGCCAGAACGACGGGGTTGCCAAGCCGGCGATGGAAAAGACGCGGATCACTTGGTCCGGCCATTTGTCGCGATACAGTGCCGCGATGACGCCGAGCAAAAACGAAACGACCGCGCCGATGGCAAGACCGATGAAGGTCAGCTGCATCGTGACGGGCAGGGCCGTGGAGATGCGCTTGGCAACGGAGTTGCGAGCAGCACCATAGGTGCCCATGTCGCCATGGATCAAATCGCCCATATAGCGCACGTAGCGCACGGGCCAGGGGTCGTCCAGACCATACTTCTCATGGTACTCGGCAACCGCCTCGGGCGAGGCACCGTCACCCAACGCCGTGTAGGCGGGGTCGGTCTTGGAGAACGACATAAGGAAGAACACCAGGACGGTGACGCCCAATGCCATGATCGGCAGCGCCACAAGACGCCTTCCAATCAAACGTAGCAAGTTGTTCACGTTCTCTCCCCTTTCTTTTGTCGGTAGGACCAACTGGTATATGAGTACGGATACTCATTACAAGACCCGAGCGACATCGTTGCCGCCCGGGTCTTTGTTTCAACTATGAGGATACGGTCCCAACGACCGACATCCTGCATACAGACTCAAGCGAGTCTTACGCCTTGACGGTCGCAACGCCCCTGAAGGACATGCTCGTCGTGCCGATGCCCTTGAAGCCATCGAGAGCCTCGCCGTTGGGCGCAGTGGACGGATCGTCCCAGAAAGCGGAGACGGTCTTGACGTGGACAACGGGGTACAGAACGGCGTTGTCGGCAATGATGTCGAAGCACTCGTTCCACTTCTTCTGCTGCTCGTCGCCCTCGGCGGCAAGAGCCTCGTCCATGAGACCATGGAGCTTCTGCCACTCAGCGGACTCCTTCCACGGGCAACGGGTCTGCATCCAGACGTTGTCGCCGTACCACCAGTTGAGCAGCAGGTCGGGGTCGGCGCCGAAGCAGGAAGGATCGCCAGGGGCAAGGAGGATATCGTAGGCCTCGCCGCCGTCGATGGCAGCGTAGGTAGCCGGCGAGGTATCGGTCTGGATGGTCACATCGAAGCCGAGAGCGTCGAGGTCGTTCTTGACCTGGGCGGCCATGCCCTTAATCTGCTCGTTGTCGGTGGTGCGCAGGGTGATGGCACCCGGGGTGATGCCAGACTCCTCGATGAGCTTCTTAGCCTTCTTGGCGTCGGTCTTGTACACCGTGGAAGCCTCATGATAGTTGGTGAAGCTCTTGGGCAGGTAGCAGCTGGCAGCGGTGGCAAGGCCGGCGAAGGTGTTGCTGACCATCTTCTCGGTGTCGAGCGCATACATGACAGCCTGACGGACCTTGACGTTGTTCCAAGGCTCCTTGGCGACGTTGAACATGATGAAGCGGGTGCCGAAACCCTGAACGTTATCGATCTTGCAGCCGGCGCTCTCGAGCTGGTCGACGGCGTCAGCGGTAACGAGCTCCATAACGAGCGTGGAGCCCTCCTGCTGAGCGGTAACGCGAGCGGTGGGGTCGGTGAGGATGCTGTACTGGATCTTCTTATCCTCGGCAGCATACTCACCGTTGTACTCGGGGTTGGGAACCAAGGTGATCTCGGTATCGGAGATAGAGTCGTACATCCAGGGGCCGGAACCGATCGGCTGCTTGGCGCGATCCTCCTCGGTCTGGGTGGCCGGGGTAACGCGGACGATGGCCAGACGATCCTTGAGCAGGGAGAAGTTGGGGACCTTAGTCTTGACCGTCACGGTGCTGGCGTCCTTGGCCTCGATGGACTCGAAGGGCTGGAAGAACGGAGCATAGGTAGCGGAAGCGGCGCAAGCGGTGTAGGAGGCAACGACATCGTCAGCGGTGACCTCGGTGCCATCGGAGAACTTGGCGCCCTTGCGGATGGTGACCTCGAAAGTGGTGTCGTCCACAGACTTGGGATCGTCGGTGGCGAGCTCGTTGAAGGTGCTGTAGTCGTGGTAATCGATGCCGTAGAGGCCCTCGACGACGTGCCAGTTAGCACCCAGGCCCACAGCGGAGCCAGTGCTGGCGGGATCGAAGCTGGACGGAGCGTAAGCGGAACCAGCGGTGATCACGCCGCCGCCACGGTTGGCGGAATCGGTGGAGCCGGAAGCGGAACCCTCGTCGCTAGAGCTGCCACCGCAGCCAGTGAGACCAAGGCCGGCGACAGCAGCGACGCTGCCGGTGAGGCCGAGGAACGAACGCCTGGACATACCCTTGTTGATGATGGCCATGTCTTCTCCTATCAATAGAGAATCTTACTCGGGAGCACCTAGACGTGCCCCCGCGCAACTTGCGGACGATATATACCTTACCTACCGACGAACCCAACTGAGGTGCCGCGCTCGGCGACCGATACATACATACGCTTGAACGGTATTTACTACCGTTCACCGAATTCATTGACAAATGATTCGCCAGACAGTATGTATCGGCGAGGTGAGATATCAGTCTTCGTCAACCCGCAGGATAGCAGGGTTTTCGCTTGGGTTAGTCAAACGTTTTAGCGTTAATAAAACCCGAAACCAGCAGGCAATCATGGCGAAATAAATGGTTGAAAATCGCGCAATCATGTATATCAGTTGTTTAGGCTCGTGTTTAGCTATCGGAATGGCCAGCCGCCGCCTCGGCGCGCTCGGCATTCCATGCAACGAGCGCCTCGTGGACCGCCTTGGCAACATCGGCAGGTATGCCGCGAACTTCCGCGATCTCTTGCTCGCTCGCCGCGCGCAAACGCTTCATCGAGCCAAAATGGCGCATAAGGGCACGTTTTCTGGTGGGTCCCACGCCCGGAACGTCATCGAGTACCGAAACCGTCATGGCTTTATCGCGCAACTCACGGTGGAACGTGATGGCAAATCGGTGGGACTCATCGCGTACCTGTTTAATTAGATAGAGCGAAGCAGACCCGGTCGGCAGCACGACAGGAGTCTCGTCCCAAGGCACAAAAACTTCCTCGTCGGCCTTCGCCAAGCCACAAACTGGTATATCGAGCCCAAGAGCCTCAAGTTGCTTGATCGCAGCGGTCAATTGCGGCTTACCGCCATCGACAACGAGCAAATCGGGGCGCGAGCCAAAGCGCTCGTCGGCCATGCGCTCGGGAGCATAGCGTCGTCCCAAAACCTCGGACATCGACACGAAGTCGTTTGCCTCGTCCAATTCGGCCTGAATTTTAAAACGACGGTACTGGCTCTTGTCGGCGCGCCCGTTGGTAAACACCACCATCGAGGCGACCGTAAAGGTGCCATGCAGTGTAGAGATATCGAAGCACTCGATACGCAACGGCGGCGATGGCAGCGCCAACGCACTTTCGAGCTCCAGGAGCGCTTGATTGGTGCGGTCGTCAGCGTACCCCGTTCGCATCATGTAGCGCATGAGGGCATGGCGCGCATTTTTGGATGCCATATCGAGCAGACGGTACTTTTCGCCACGCTGCGGCCTATGGAGATGGCAGGAACGCTCACGCTTGCCCGCAAGCCACTCCCCCAGCGCCTCCGCATCCTCAAGCTCGACGGAAAGGTTGACCTCAGCTGGAATATCAGCCGTCTCGTCGTAATAGCGCTTAAGAAAGCCCGACTGGAGCTCGTCCTCGTCAACATCAAGACCCTTGTCGAGAATGAACTCGCAGGTGCGAACTGTTCGGCCCTCGCGAACGACGAAGACGCAAGCGGCGGAGATGGTCTCCTCGCGATAGAACCCGATGACATCGATATCGACACTGGAGGGAAAAACGACTTGCTGACGATCGTCCAGACCCCTGATGACCTCCAAACGACGTTTGACGCGTGCCGCGCGCTCAAAGTCGAGCGCCTCGGCGGCATCCGTCATCTCGGAGGTCAGCTCATCGACGACATCCTTGCGATGGCCCGACAAAAAACGCTCGACACGCTTGACGTTCTTGGCATAGTCTGCCGGGGAAATCGCGCCGACACACGCACCCGGGCCGCGCCCGACATGGTAGTCAAAGCAGGGACGCCCGTTTTGTGCGCAAATCATATTGACGATGTCTTCCTCGCCCTTGTGGGACTCGATGGTACGGCGACAACGACGCCACTCCGCACAGGATGCAGAGCAGATGGGGATAACCTTGCGCAGCGTATCTATCGTCTCACGTGCCGCACGGCTATCGGTATAGGGTCCAAAATAGCGCGTTCCCGGCTTATGACGCTCACGCGTGTATTTGATCGCGGGATACAGGTCGCCCTTTGTAATGGCGATAAAGGGGTAGCTCTTGTCATCCTTGAGGTCGACGTTAAAGTACGGATGGTACTGGCCGATCAGGTTGCGCTCGAGTACAAGCGCCTCATGCTCGGTTTCGACAACGATGTAGTCAAAGCTCGCCACCAGCTGCATCATCAGCGGGATCTTTTGACGCTCATCCTGCAGTGTCACGTATTGACGCATGCGGGCGCGCAGGTTTTTCGCCTTGCCCACGTAGATGACATCGCCCTTGGCATCCTTCCAAAGGTAGCATCCGGGCTGTGTGGGAACGCGCGAAACCTGCTCGGCAAGCGTTGGTATGTTGTCGTGACCGGCCACGCGCACCTACTTGCGACGAAGCAGCGCCGAGACCTCGGGCATCTTAAGGACGACGGCAAGGCCAAAGGTAACAACAAGCGAGGCGACACCCGCAACGCAAACGTAGCCAAGAGTAATCAGAATCGAGCCGCCAAGTGCCCCGACAAAGTGTTCAAGCGCCCACATGACGCCGGCGCCTGCGGCAGCACCTAGGCCACCGAGCAAAAGGCCAAAGAAACCGCCATGTAGGATAGATTTGACCTGAAGGCCACGCAGGCGACGACGCAGCCACCACAGCGAACAGCCGACCAAGATCACGTAGTCGACGACATACGAAAGCGCGATTGCCGGCATACCGAAGCCCAGCACAACGCCAAACAGCAGAACCGAGCCGGCCTGGCCGATGGCGGAATACAGGCAATAGCGGCTATAGGGCTTCATGTCGAGCAAGGCAGAGAAGCTCTTCTGCATCAACACGACCACGCCGTAGAGCGGCAGCGAGAGCGCCAGGTAGACAAGGTACTCGGACACCAGCGCCACGCCGGATTCATCGAACTTGCCAGCACAGTAGATCATATTGAGCGGACGTGCGAAGACAATCAGGTACAGTGCGAACGGAATCAGGAAGAACAGCATCTGGGCGACGCCACGCGAAATGCCCGTGCGAACGCTGTCGTAATCCTTCTCCTGTGCGTCATGAGAGAGCTCGGTATAGAGCGCCGTCGAAAGCGAGGCGGCAATCAGCGCGTAGGGCAGCGTGTACCACAGGCGCGCATAGGCGATGACGGAAGGACCCGTCTCGGGCTGGACCACCAGCGCGGCAGCGTTGGTGATAGAAGTCGAGACAAACATGCACACCGTGGCGAGCAGCGTCGGGATACCGAGCGCAATCGTCTGGCGCAGCGCGGGGTCCTTAAAGTCGATATGGATATGGGGATGCACGCCGTGCTTGCCAAGCGCGGGAATCTGACATGCCATCTGAACAAAGACACCGAGGGTCGTACCGGCCGCAATCAAGATGATGCCGGCACGTTCGCCAAACTGTGCGGACACGGGCGCAAAACCCATAAAGCTCGCAATGACGATCACATTGTTGAGGACCGGGGCAAACGTCGACCAAAAGTAGTCGCGGTGTGCGTTGAGAACGCCCGAGAACACCGAGCCCAAACCATAAAACAGAATCTGGATGGCAAAGAAACGGAACATGAACGCAGCGGTATCCATGCTGCCACCGTCACCCGAAAGGAACGATTGCGTCCAGATAAAGCCCGGGGCGAACACGGTCCCCACCAACGAAATGCCACCCAGCACTAAAAGCAGAATGCCGAGCAGGTTGCCCACGTACTCGTTCGAGGCCTCGCGACCCTGCTCACGCCTCACGCCCATGTACACGGGCAAAAACGCCGTCACGAGCATGCCACCCATCACGAGTTCGTAGAGCATATTGGGCAGGTTGTTGGCGACCTGATAGGAGGACGAGAGTAGCGACATGCCGATAGCGGCCGCCATTGCCCACGTGCGGATAAAACCGGTGACGCGAGACACGATAGTCAGGATGGTCATAAGCCCGGCGGAACGACCAACCGTGGAGTAGTCCGACGAGCCCATGTCGTCAGTGTCATCTCGCGACGAAGAAGCTTCGGATGAGGGTGTCTGAGGCGCAGATTCTTTTGCAAAATGAGCTCCGCGCTTCAATTCTTCCTGCGGCATCGCTCAGTCCTCTCTCGTAATCGCGGCAACCGTCGCCCCGCAAAATGCAATTAAATCATCGGGTGCAAGCTCGAGCTGATAACCACGCTTGCCTCCCGAAATAAAAATGGTATCCCAAAGGACACACGTCTCATCAATGAGCGTCCGGTAGCGTTTTTTCATACCGACCGGGCTGCAGCCGCCGCGAACGTAGCCAGTCGCCGCAAGCAAATCCTTCACATGCATCATAACCAAGGACTTCTCCCCCGCGGCACGCGCGGCGGACTTTAGATCGAGCTCATCGGCAACAGGGATGCAGCACACGACATGGTCGTTGGACGGCGTCACGCAGACCAAGGTCTTAAATCCTTGACCGGGCTCCTCGCCAAGCTGCTCCGAAATCGCGACCCCCAGGCCCACCGACTCATCACCATCGTCTTCGTACGTATGTAGAACATAGGAAATGCCGGCGCTTTCCAGCTCGCGCATCGCATTGGTTTTTGGCGTCTTTACAGCCTTTGCCATGACATATCCTTTCCCTCGCATTCGGACGCAAAGATTAAGTATATGTCCAATTCGGCTGCATACGTCACTTCGGCACAGCAAGCGCCATCGAATCACAAGGAGTCGATGGCGCCCATAAACTGAATCGCCTATTTATTGAGCATCAAGTTGAGCCTGACGCTCCCGGTCACGCCTGAGCAAAGGCGCCAAAAACTTGCCCGTATAACTCTGCGGACAGTCCGCAACCTGCTCCGGTGTGCCCGAAACCACGACGGTTCCGCCGCCGTTACCGCCCTCGGGACCCATATCGATCAGGCGGTCGGCAACCTTGATGACATCAAGGTTGTGCTCAATCACCAGCACCGTGTTGCCCGCATCGACCAAGCGCTGCAGCACATCGAGCAGCTGGCGGACGTCCTCAAAATGAAGGCCGGTCGTCGGTTCGTCCAAAATATAGAACGTCTTGCCCGTCTGGCGTCGATGAAGCTCCTTGGCGAGCTTCACACGCTGCGCCTCGCCGCCCGAGAGCGTCGTGGCGGGCTGGCCCAGGCTCACGTAGCCTAAGCCTACATCGTACAGCGTCTGGAGCTTGCGCTTAATCTGCGGGATATTCCCAAAGAAGGCCAGCGCCTCGGTGACGCTCATGTCGAGCACGTCCGAGATGGTCTTGCCACGGTAGGTGACCTCGAGTGTCTCGCGGTTGTAGCGTTTACCGCCGCAGGCTTCGCAGGGAACGTAGATATCGGGAAGGAAGTGCATCTCGATCTTGATCTGTCCGTCGCCCTTGCACGCCTCACAGCGCCCGCCACTCACATTAAAGGAGAAACGACCCGGCGAGTAGCCGCGCGCCTTCGACTCCGGCGTACTCGCAAACAGCGCGCGAAGATCATCCCACAGGCCGATATAGGTAGCAGGGTTGGAACGCGGCGTGCGGCCAATCGGCGACTGGTCGATATCGATAACCTTATCGATACACTCGATGCCCTCGATTTTCTTATACGGACCCACAGGGCGCGTCGAACGGTGAATGGCATTCGTAAGGGCAGGCGCAATGGTGTCGGTAACCAGGGAGCTCTTGCCCGATCCCGACACGCCGGTAACAACCGTAAGCGTACCAAACTCGATCTTGGCGGTAACGTTTTTGAGGTTGTTGGCTCGAGCGCCCGTAATTTTAAGGCAGCCGCGACCGGGCTTGCGCCGTTCATCAGGCACCCGGATCATTCGTTTGCCGGTCAGATAAGCGCCCGTCATCGACTCAGGACACGCCATGATATCGGCAGGCGTTCCCGCCGCGACTACGTGCCCGCCGTTGACACCGGCGCCGGGCCCCATGTCGATCACGTAATCGGCGGCACGGATTGTATCCTCGTCGTGTTCGACGACGATAACGGTATTGCCGATATCGCGCAGGCGCTCGAGCGTCTTGATCAAGCGCTCGTTGTCACGCTGATGAAGACCGATCGAGGGCTCGTCCAGAATATAGAGCACGCCCATGAGACCCGCGCCGATCTGCGTTGCCAGGCGAATACGCTGCGCCTCGCCACCGGAAAGCGTCGCCGAGGCACGATCGAGCGTCAGATAGTCGAGTCCAACATCGACCAGAAAACGCAAGCGCTCCAGGATTTCCTTGACGATACGGCCGCCGATAAACTGTTGGCGCTCGGTGAGTTCCAGGCCCTCAAAAAACTCGAGCGATTCACGGCACGACAGGCAACAAACCTCGTAAATGGACTTGCCGCCCACGGTGACGGCGAGCATCTCAGGGCGCAAACGAGCGCCGTGGCAGCTCGAGCACGGCTCCTCGCGAATGTACTTCTCCAGGCGCGCCTTGGTGTTCTCGTTCGTCGTCTCGGTATAGCGTTCGTACAGGATGTTGCGAACGCCCGAAAACTTGGTATCCCACTGGCTGCGACGTCCGTCGAGCTTTTGGTAGTCGACCGAGATCTTCGTATCGCCCAGGCCATCCAAGAATGCACGACGCACGCGAGGGGGCAAGTCCTCCCACGGCGTATCGGCGCTCACCTTAAAGTGTTTACAGACCGCAGCAAAAATCTGCGGATAGTAGTTCGAATTGCCAAACAGGCTACCAAAGACTCCGTCGGCAATGGACTTCGAGGGGTCCTCGATCAACGCCTCGGCATCAACGGTTTTCTTAAAGCCCAGGCCGTCGCACTCAGGACATGCGCCATAGGGAGCGTTGAACGAAAAATCACGCGGCTGAAGATCGTCAATGGAGTGTCCATGCTCCGGGCACGCCAAGGCCAACGAATACTCCAGAAGCTCGCCCTCGGTCCCCTCGGGAGCATCACGATCGGGCAGCATGTACACGTTTACATTGCCGTGAGCCAGCGCGGTCGCCTGCTCAACAGACTCGGCGATACGGCCAAGAGAGTTCTCACGGATCACGATGCGATCGACCACGACCTCGATATCGTGCTTGAACTTCTTGTCCAGATCGATCGGGTCGTCGAGCGAGCGCACTTCACCGTCGACACGCACGCGGCTAAAGCCCTCGGCGCGAAGATCCTCAAACAGTTTGGTGTACTCGCCTTTTCGCCCGCGCACCACCGGTGCCAGCACAAACGCGCGGCGGCCCTCCCCCGCCGCCAAGACCTTGTCGGCAACCTGGTCGGTCGTCTGGCGCTCAATGACGCGGCCGCATTCGGGACAGTGCGGGGTGCCCACACGGGCGAACAGCAGGCGCAGATAGTCATAAATCTCGGTTACGGTGCCAACCGTCGAGCGAGGGTTTTTAGACGTCGTCTTTTGGTCGATCGACACCGCCGGCGAAAGGCCGTCGATTGAATCCAAGTCGGGTTTGTCCATCTGGCCCAAGAACTGGCGCGCATAGCTCGAAAGGCTCTCGACGTATCGACGCTGGCCCTCGGCATAGATAGTGTCAAATGCCAGCGAACTCTTGCCCGAGCCAGAAAGACCGGTAATGACCACGAGTTGGTCACGCGGAATGGAAACATCGATATCACGGAGGTTGTGCTCACGAGCGCCGCGAATAACGATAGAAGAATCAGACATGGAAGCTCCTTGCCTCCTATTGCATCGAATCATACTGTCGATGAGTTTAGCGCACTCGACGCGCACAGATGTTCGTAATACAAGATTCGCAGACCTTTAGCTTTGCGTATCGGGTGCTTTGTTTCTCGAAATGCCGTGGAAAGGTTACAGTAATCTAATACTGAACTTAATTTGCCGTAACAGAGGAACGTCCATGACCGAAGATATCCCCCTTGAAATCACTTCGAGCGACATGGCCAATCTGCCCATATTCATCGCCGTCCTTATCGTGGCCATCGTCGTGGTGCGCGTATATTTTTCAATCAAACACAATGAAAAGCCGCCCATTGCCCGCGTCTTTTGGTGCGCGACGCTCCTCATCCCGCTCGGCATGGTAGCTGCATGGATTACGAATCAATTGCTCGTAAATGAGGACAATTCCCTATGGGTCCTTTCTTATTCGGCGCTCGGTGCTACCGCCGTCATACTTCTTGTCGAGCCCTTGGTTTCGGGACTTATCGACCAAACCGATCTTGCGACGGGAACGGTTGCCTGTATTTGCCGTGACATCCTTGTCATCGCCGCTGTTTCAGCGCTCTCGTTCGTTTCACTCGAAATTGCCTGTAACGAAACGTTCTATCGCATTCCCGCCAACTCATTCGGGTTTTCCGTCGGGCTGCTCGCGACGGTTCTGCTCTCCCTTTATTTGCTGGGACAGCGTCATGGAGGCGTCATGGCCCTCGTGCCCGTCGCCTGTTGCATCCTTGGCATTGCCGAGCACTTCGTCATAACGTTTAAAGGCGAGGCCATCCTGCCAAGCGATATCTTGGCCCTTGGCACCGCAATGGAAGTGAGCGAGGGATACGAGTTTACCTTTACCGCCGGAATCGTAACCTCTCTAGCCCTGCTGGAGATTTCCCTAGGGCTTCTTTCGCTTATCCGACCGAGAAAGCTCCGTACGCCAACCCATGTCTTCCCCGCAATCGCCGCTAACCTCTGCGCTTTTCTGCTAGTGACCGTTGTGGGGCTCTCGGGCTTTTCCAGCATCGACTTGGAGCAGGCGCTGAATTTTGGATTTGACCGTTGGCAGCCCATCACCACGTATGCGTCTCAGGGTTTTATCACTTCGTTCACCGAAATGGTCAACGAGTTGCCCATTGAGAAGCCCGAAGACTATACGCCCGATGAGGCGCAGAGCATCGAGCAGGAGCTCGCCGCCGCCTACGACAGCACGTATGGCTCGAGCGAGCAGCGCGCGGCGGCCGTTGCCCAGTTCAATGAAATCAAGCCGACGATTGTTGCCGTCATGAATGAGAGTTTTAGCGATCTTTCGTGCTTTGAGCAACTCCAGGCGGCCGGGTACACCGGCCCCGCATTCTACAACTCGCTTCCCGACACACTTGTTCGCGGCACCATGCTCGCTTCGGTCGCCGGTGGCGGAACGGCGAACTCCGAATTCGAATTTTTGACCGGAGCGACAACGGCCTTTGTCGGATTAGGCAAAATCCCCTATCAGCTGTATCAGATGAATGGCGTCAACAGCCTGGCAAAGGACCTTAAGGAGCTTGGGTATACCGCTACCGCTATGCACCCGCAAAACCCCGTCAACTACCATCGAGATAAAATCTATCAGCAGCTGGGCTTTGGAGACTTTCTTTCAATCGGCGATTTCGAAGGTGCGTCCTGTTACCATGCCGGCGTATGCGACTACGCCACCTACGACAAGATACTCGACCTGCTTAGAACCGACGAAGCCCCGCAGTTCATCTTTGACGTCACGATGCAAAATCACGGCGGCTACGACTATGGCACCGTTCCCGCCGAGGAGCTGACAAACTATTGGGTCGAGGGAGCCAGCGAGGGTGCCAATAGCGCACTCAACACCTATCTTACCTGCATCAACGCATCCGACCGGGACCTCGAGTACTTTATCAACGAGCTCCGCAATATCGGCAGACCGGTTGTCCTTGTCTTTTTTGGCGACCATCAGCCGAGCGCCGCAACAACTCTCAACGACGAGCTGTACCCTCAGGAAGATACGGCAAGCCACGCTTTCCGTATCTATCAGTCGACATATTTTGTCTGGGCTAACTATGAAATCGCCGGCAATACCGAGCTCAACGTCTACGACACCGTCGGGGCAAACGAGATTGCAGCCATTACCCTTAATAAGATCGGCGCCCCGCTCACCGACTATCAAAAGGCTCTGCTTGCAACAAGGTCAGATGTGCCCACCATCAATGTCGCCGGCTACCTTGGTGCCGACGGGCTGCGCTACGACTTGGAATCTGAAGACAGCCCATACGCCTCGACGATCGACAAGCTGCAGCGCATGCAATACCTCGAGTTCGCCAGCAAAGTTCAGTAAGCCCGCCCATTCGCTTGGACCCATCGTATTGCAAGCACGCTCGGCCCAAATGCATCGTAAATGACTCCCGCTCGCAAACGAGGGTACAATGACGCTCGTGTCACATCACGGGGCCCCGGCCCCAACATATACAAAGGAGTCATACATGGGTTGCGAGCACGCACAGGCCGCCGGCGGACAAACGTCGCCGTCGCAATTTGAGGAGAATACGCTGTCCGAGGTCAAACGCGTCATCGCCGTGCTTTCCGGCAAGGGCGGTGTCGGCAAGTCGTTTGTCACCGGTGCCATCGCCACCGAGCTTGCCCGTCACGGCCACAAGGTCGGCGTCCTCGATGCCGACATCACCGGTCCCTCTATCCCCAAGATGTTCGGTATGAGCGGACGCCACGTCCATGCCCTTGGCAACCTCATGCTGCCCGAAATCTCCGAGCACGGCGTCAAGGTCATGAGCTCCAACCTGCTGCTCCAAAACGAGACCGACCCCGTCCTTTGGCGCGGTCCGGTCATCGCAGGCGCCATTAGGCAGTTCTGGAGCGAGACCTCGTGGGGCCCCATCGACTACCTGCTGGTCGACATGCCTCCGGGAACAGGCGATGTCGCGCTCACCGTCTTCCAGTCGTTGCCCGTCGACGGCATCGTCATCGTCACGAGCCCGCAGGATCTGGTCTCGATGATCGTCGCCAAGGCGGTCAACATGGCCGAGAAGATGAACGTCCCCATTCTGGGCATCGTCGAGAACATGAGCTATATTGAGTGCCCCGACTGCGGCAAGAAGATCGAGGTCTTTGGCAAGAGCAAGCTCCCCGAGGTCGCAGAGCGCTATAGCCTCGACATCTTGGGCACGCTTCCCATTAATCCGGCACTCGCCGAGGCCTGCGATAAGGGCGAGGTTGAGACCGCGCTGCCCGATGGCATGTTGCCCAAGGCAGTCTCTGCCGTCGAGGCTATTACCCCGCACGAGACCGACGAGGCCTAAGTGAACGCGAGCGCCTTCTATGACGTCCTGGTAATCGGCGGCGGGGCTTCAGGCCTCGCCGCTGCCATTACGGCCGCACGCGCTGGCAAAAGCGTCTGCATCGTTGAGCGCGATGTCGCCTGCGGCCTAAAGCTCCTTGCGACCGGTAACGGCCGCTGCAACCTCTCCAACGAATCGATTGATCCTCAGCGGTATAACCACCCCGCATTCGTCGAATCCGTCATGGGCCCCCAACCCGAACAAGAGCTTATGGGTTTCTTCTCCTCGCTGGGCATCATGACAACCTCCGAGGAAGGCCGGCTATACCCGCGCTCCCTTCGCGCCGAATCGGTGCGCGACGCGCTTCTCAACGTTTGCGACCGCCTAGGTATTACCTTAATCTGCGGAGCCAACGTTGCCTCGGCGCACAAAGCTTCCGAAGGCTGGACACTCCAAATAGACCGTCCAGCGCGGGCGCTCAAGGCAAAAAAGCACGACGACCGAAAATCGGAGCTCCGCTCGCTTCGGAAAGCGCTCGCCGATGTCCCTCGCAAGAACGAGGCCCTGGAGGCACATGCCGTAATTATCGCCACGGGTGGCAACCCCACCGGTATCGCCGATACGTTTAGCCTCCCCCTCACTTCGCTGCGCCCCATCCTCTGCCCCGTATCGGCAACGGTCGTCGGCGATCGGGCGGCACTCAAGACGTTGGACGGCCTGCGCGTCCGCGCCCGCTTGACGCTCGCCCGCAATCATAATGAGCTCTGGCACGAAGACGGTGAAGTCCTGTTTCGAACCTTCGGTATCTCGGGCGTCGCTGTCTTCAACCTCTCCCGTCGTATCCAGCGCGGCGATACGATCCTGCTCGACGTTTTCCCCGACCTCTCCAAAGACAAGCTGCTCGATATGCTCAACCGACGCGTTGAGCTGCTCGGCGGCTTTTCGCCCCGCGATCCCCGTTGGCTCGACGGCATGCTCGCCCCGCAACTCTCCCGCGTCGTCTGCACGGCGTTCGAGCAGTGCCATCCAGGCTCCAACGATGTCATCCACCTGGTCTCGATCCTCAAGCATTTTAAGTTGCTCGTCGAAGGAACCGCCGAGGAGCGCTCGGCGCAGGTCACGCGTGGTGGCGTATCTGTCGAGAGCATCTCAACACCCAGTCTACGCGCGTGCAGCGTTGTCGACGCCCCGCTTTACGTCTGCGGCGAAGCGCTCGACATCGACGCCGATTGCGGAGGCTTTAACCTTGCGTGGGCATGGCTCTCGGGCATTCGCGCTGCAAGCAGCCTGTAGCCGCGCAGTCTATAATCAAAAACGCATTCGGGCCGTCTGGGATACCGGACGGCCTCTTTCTTGCCTCTAAGGAGACCTCGATGATTGAAATCACCCAAGTCAACGCGTCGCTCGATGAAGCCGGCGATGAAAATGCCTGTCTCATTGTTGGCAAGCGAGTCGCCAAGCGCATCCTACGTTGCAAGGACTCCGAGATCAAGTCCATCGAACTCCACCGCAAGTCAATCGACGCTCGCAAAAAACGAGACGTCCATTTTATCCTGAGCTTTCGTGTTGAGCTGACCAGTCCCCACCTCGAGCGAGAAGCGGTCGACAGCGTTTCCGAGCGTGACCGCTCGCGCGTACGCGCGATAAAAGACGATGGGTCTTCATTCCCCACCCCCGTCTCCGACGCACCTCAAGAACGCCCTGTCGTTGTCGGCGCCGGATGCGCCGGCCTTTTCGCTGCGCTCACGCTCGCCAAAGCAGGTCTTAAGCCCTTGCTTATCGAGCGCGGCGACCCGGCATTTCGCCGCTCGCAGGCGATCGACCTCTTTCTAAAGGAGCGCATCCTCGACCCCGAGAGCAATATTCAGTTTGGTCTGGGCGGCGCGGGGACCTTCTCGGACGGCAAGCTCAATACGGGAACAAAAAATCCCGCCCATCGCCTTATCCTCGAAACCTTCGTCGAGGCGGGTGCGCCCCGCGATATTCTGTGGGATGCCAAGCCGCACATTGGCTCCGACATCCTTCCCACGGTTGTCACCGCTATATCCCAGCGCATCGAGCAGCTCGGAGGTGTCGTCCGTTATCGAACGAAGCTCGTCGACATTCGCATCGACGTGTCTGGCGCCATCACCGGCATTGATGTCCAATCGTCCCAAGACGCCGCTTACGAGTCAATCGAGACAAAGCACCTCATCCTCGCCTGCGGGCATTCTGCTCGCGATATTTTTGAGCTCCTTAAGGACCACAACGTGGCCCTCGCACAAAAGACCTTTGCCATGGGCGTTCGCATCGAGCATCCGCAGCGCGACATCGACCGAGCCCAATATGGAGCCTTGGCGGGACATCCTGCCCTCGGAGCAGCCCCCTACAAGCTCGTCGCCCATCTTCCCAACGGCCGCAGCGTGTTCTCGTTTTGCATGTGCCCCGGCGGGCAGGTTGTCGCCGCCTCTTCCGAGCAGGGCCACCTGTGCGTCAACGGCGCCAGCCTCAATGCCCGCGACGGACGCAACGCAAATGCCGCCCTGCTCGTTAACGTCACGCCTGAGGACCTTCCCAACGATGACCCGCTTGCCGGTATCGAGCTCCAGCGTGCCTGCGAGGCAGCCGCCTATCGCCTGGGCGGTTCCAACTGGAACGCACCGGCACAACTCGTCGGAGATTTCCTCGCAGAACGCGCCAGCAAGGCGCCCGGAAAGGTAAAGCCCACCTATCCGCTCGGTGTGACCTGGACGGCAATTGACGAAGCCCTGCCGCAGCATATCGTCGAGTCGCTCCGCCTGGGACTTCCCCTACTCGGAAAAAAGCTACGAGGCTACGACCGTCCCGATGCCGTTCTTACCGGCGTGGAGACTCGTTCGAGCTCACCGGTCACTGTCACCCGAGACCGAACGTGCCATGCCGTGTCGACCCCGGGCCTCTACCCTTGTGGTGAGGGAGCTGGATATGCCGGCGGCATCATGAGCGCGGCCACCGACGGCATTCGTTGTGCCGAAGCCCTGATCGCAGACCTCTAACGCACGAATTCCAGCGCGCAAAAGACATAGGCCCCGAGCTCCACAGGGAACTCGGGGCCTGTTCGTTATTTCTTAAACCGTGCACCCTGGCGTTTTCTGCCCGATGCGAACGTGGAACCCTTGCGGGCCTGCAAACGCAAGCGCTCGATCGTCTCGTCCTCAGACGCACCCTCGAGCATCGCCCGAATCTGAACGACGGCATCGCGCAGGCGCGCCGCCTCCTCAAAGTCCATGGCGGCAGAAGCGTTACGCATATCCTCTTCCATGGTTTCGACGATCCGCACAAGCTCGTCATGCGGCAGTTCTTCCAACTGCTCCGCAAGTGTCTGCTCGGGCGCCACCGTTTCCGGCACACCGCCCTCGCCCGACTCATCGGGCGTATAGAATGCGCCATGGCCAAGAGAGTCGCCCTTCGAGCGTCCTTTGGAGCCCACAGTTTTTTCGGCCTCGGCAATAAAACTTGAGATGTCGTTGATGGCCTTGCGCACTGTCTTGGGCACAATGCCATGTTCTTCGTTATATGCCATCTGAATCTCGCGACGGCGCTGCGTCTCCTCGATGGCCTCTTTCATCGAATCGGTCACAACGTCTGCATACATGATGACTTCACCATCGGCGTTACGGGCCGCACGGCCAATCGTCTGAATCAGCGAACGGCGGTTGCGCAAGAAGCCTTCCTTATCGGCATCGAGAATTGCCACCAGTGAGACCTCGGGAAGATCCAAGCCCTCGCGAAGCAGGTTGATGCCAACGAGAACATCGATCTTGCCCTCGCGCAGCGTTCGCAGGATCTCGACACGGTCCATTGTCGCCGTATCAGAATGCATGTAATTGACCTTAATGCCCGCATCAAGCAGATGGTCGGTCAGGTCCTCGGCCATGCGCTTGGTCAACGTGGTCACCAGCACGCGCTCCTTGCGGGCAACGCGCTCGCGAATCTCGTCCTCAAGATCGTCAATCTGACCGCGAACCGGACGCACATCGATCTTGGGATCGAGCAGACCGGTCGGACGAATAATCTGCTCCACGTCGTTTTGGCTCACCCGCAGCTCGTAATCGCCCGGCGTGGCCGAAACATAGATAAACTGGGGTATCCTTGCCTCAAACTCATCGAAACGAAGCGGGCGGTTATCGAGC
Source organism: uncultured Collinsella sp. (assembly GCA_900550515.1). GTDB lineage: Bacteria > Actinomycetota > Coriobacteriia > Coriobacteriales > Coriobacteriaceae > Collinsella. The sequence goes on from URSP01000019.1 coordinate 21,550, forward strand.
GCCGAGGGCAGGCGAAAACCGTGTTCCACCAGCGTCACCTTACGCGAGCGGTCACCTTCGTGCATGCCGCGAATCTGCGGCACCGTCACATGGCTCTCATCGATGATGCAGAGCATATCCTTGGGAAAGTAATCGATTAGGGTAAACGGCGGCTCACCCGGCTTGCGACCGTCCAGATGACGCGAGTAGTTCTCGATGCCGTTGCAAAAGCCCATCGTCTCGAGCATCTCAAGATCATAATCGGTGCGCTGCTGCAGACGCTGCGCCTCGAGCAACTTGTCGGTCGCCTTGAGCTCCGCCACGCGCTTCTCGCACTCTTCGCTGATCGATTTCAGAGCCGCCTTGACCTTCGGCTTCTCGGTCACGTAGTGCGATGCCGGCCATACGGGGATGGCCTCGTACTCACGAAGCATCTCACCGGTGACCTCATCGATCTCGGCAATCAGCTCGACCTCGTCGCCAAAGAACTCAAACCGCAACGGATGCTCGGCATAAGGCGGATACACGTCAACAACATCGCCGCGCACGCGGAACGTGCCACGTGCCAGGTCATAGTCATTGCGATCATATTGAATGTCGATAAGTGCATGGATAAAGTCATCGCGCTCGAGCGGCACCTTCTTGTCGACGTTTGGAGCCAGACCCGCATAGTCCTCAGGAGAGCCAATGCCATAGATACACGAGACCGATGCGACAACGATCACATCACGTCGAGAGAGCAGTGACGCGGTCGCCTGATGGCGCAGCATCTCGACCTCTTCGTTAATCGAGGAGTCTTTCTCGATATATGTATCGCTTTGCGGCACATACGCCTCGGGCTGATAGTAGTCGTAGTACGAGACGAAGTAGACCACAGCGTTGTTGGGAAAGAACTCTTTGAGCTCGCTCGCAAGCTGAGCGGCGAGCGTTTTATTCGGAGCCATGACCAGCGTCGGCTTTCCCAGGGCCTCAATAGTCTTTGCCATCGTGAAGGTCTTGCCCGAACCAGTCACGCCCAGCAAAACCTGATAGCGGTCTCCGTCCCTCACGCCCCGCACAAGTGACTCAATGGCCTTAGGCTGGGAACCAGCGGGCTCGTATGGAGACACGACCTTAAACGGCACATCAGCGCCCTCAACGCCAAAGCGCTTAAGTTCACCACCAACGCGTTCTACTTCAAATTCCGCCATGGATACTCCTAACTCATATATCTGCAGTATACGCAGGCGGCAGGCATAGTCCTATACGAACCGATCGGGATAGAGGGTCTTGTAGCGAACCCAGGCATTATTGACACGAATCAGATACGCCTGCGTCTCGGGAAAGGTGATTGCATTATGAAGCGACGTACTCTGCTGCGCCCATCCGTCGACATTGCCCATGCCGGCGTTATAGGCGGCAATGGCACTGTCAGTCGACCCGTTAAAATACGCTAGAAGATACGAGAGATACGCACAGCCAAACTCGATATTCGTAGCCGGATCGTTAAGGTTGTCGGCCGAATACTCGCCACCGTCGACAAGGCCCTTGGCGATCATATCCTGGGCAGTCTCGGGCATCAGCTGCATCAATCCCTGAGCACCTTGATTCGACTCGGCCTCGGGATCCCAATTCGATTCCGACTTAATGACAGCGCATACCAGATACGGATCCAGATTATGCGAAATACTGGATTGCTTTACATACGCCTCGTAGTCAATCGGATACAACGGCTTAAAGAAAGCGGCAGGAGCACACGAGTAAACGAATGAGATTAGGCCGAAGACAAAAACGGCAGCCAGCGGCATAAGGCGATACCACGCAAAGAAACGTGTCTTAGGCATCGGCATCCTCCTTATCCGCAGTGTCTATAAACCCATGGCATTCAAGCCATGAGTCAAGCTGCTCAAAAAGCGAATTATCGCCTGAGGCATTATCAATCACCGTTGTAGCGAGATTGCACAGCGCAGACTCATCGGGCTGACAAGCAGAACGGGCATCGAAATCAGATGGCTCCATGCCACGTTGAATAGCGCGCTCGCGACGAACTGACAAAGGGGCGCTAATGACCAGAATTTCATCAGCCAAGCCAAATGCATCCTCAAAACCAGTCGGAGCTGAAACCTCGACCACCGCAAAAGGATAACGGGGAGATGAAACCGTACAACAAACCGGATCGAGAATCCTAAGCGAAAGCTGTTCAATGAGAACGGGATGCACAATGCCATTGAGCCGTGCGACCGAATCAGGAGAAGCGAAAGCTCGAGAAGCGAGGATACTGCGGCGAATGCCGCCTTCCTCATCCAAAATGTCCCAACCGAATTCATCCGCGAGAGCATTGACGATATCAGAGCCCGGCACATACAGCGATTTTGCAAGCTCATCCAGATCGATAAGCATAGCGCCACGAGATTCGAAATAGCGGCAGGCAGTCGACTTACCCGAAGCAATATTGCCCAAGACAAATACGGTAAACATCAAGCCCTCCCTAACGCCAATGCGAGTAATTATCGCTCAAATACACTAGAAGAACTCAAAATACAGCCAAACAGTAAGAGCGAATACGGGGGAGCTAGGTCCCAAAGTACAACGTGTATATAACGCAAGACGATATGAGAAAGCCATTTGGGTCGCCTCCCCCGCGGCGCAGCTTCTTTC
>URSP01000020.1:0-24072 GCA_900550515.1 uncultured Collinsella sp.
CCCACTCATTGGGGACAGACTTACATGAGTGCTTTCACTCATTTGGGACAGACATCGTTTTGCCATTTTGCCGTTCTGGGCCTGTTATTGCCGCTTATTGGATATAAATAGGTTGCAGGCTCAGCATTTCGCGTTGCTTCTCTCCTTTTAGGTGTTGCCTGAACAGTTTTGAAAGGAGAGATTATGCCCCGATGCGCCCGCCCCGTTTCGATCACCGGCTATTACCACGTCTTTGACCGTGGCAACTCCAAACAGATTATTTTTGAAGATGACTCCGACCGTTATCGTTTCTTATCGGATATCTCGGACAGGTTTGCGCGCCATGAAGTGGCGGTGTTGGCTTGGTGCCTTATGGACAATCACTTCCATTTGATGGTTGATGACCCATTTGACAACCTTTCAAAGGCAATGCAGTGCGCGTTGACAGCATATGCTAAGTATTTCAACGGGAAAACGGGGAGAACGGGGCATCTGTTTGATAATCGCTATTCGCGGGTCGCAGTTGAGTCGGACGTGCAGGCGGTGCGGCTGCTCGACTATATTCATCTCAATCCCGTGAAGGGTGCGCTTGACTCGCTCGAGGCGTACCGCTGGTCAAGCTATAAGGCGTATCAGCTGGGCTATGATCCCTTTGACATCTGTGATGCGGCCCCTATGCTCGACATTGTCGGTGGCTCCCGTTGCTATTGCGAGCATCTCGAGGAAGTTGCCGGGCGTATCTGGTCAATGGAGGTTCTTCCACGCCGGCGGATTCCCGATGAGGAGGCCCTTTCCGTTGCGCGCGAAGTTCTGCCGAGCATAGATCCTGCACTGCTCAAGGCCCTGCCACGCCCCGAACGCGATGCCTGCCTGCTGAGGCTCAGGCGGGCACATCTCACGGTTAAGCAAATTGCTCGTATCACCGGTATCGGCGCCACGAGCGTGACCAAGGCAACTGCAGGCTGGAAGGATGCTGCGTGAGGCAGGGGCCGGAGCCAGTCGGTGCGCCGCATGCGTGCGTCATGTCTGTCCCCAATGCGTGAAAACACTCATCTAAGTCTGTCCCCAATGACTGCAAAAAAGCGCCCTCCGTAGGGGAGAGCGCCTTTGGTAAGTTCTATATGAACGCGAGGTCTTTGACCCGGAGAGTCCGAGGTACTTGTTGGTAAGACCTTATTTAGGAGCGCGCAACCTTGCCGGACTTGAGGCAGGTGGAGCAAACGTTCATCTTACGACGGTGACCATCGACGACGACGTAGACGCGCTGGATGTTGGGGCGGAACTTACGGTTGGTGACGCGGTGAGAGTGGCTGATGGAGCGACCGGCAACGGGGTGCTTACCGCAAACTTCGCAAACTTTGGACATAACTGACCCTCCTTGGGCGACAAACGAACATGTCGCGTTAACAAACAAGCCTGAACTATAGCACAGAAGCAGCTCCCTGTGCGTAATCTACACAGAGATATTCCTCTTTTGGCGATAGTGCTCACGCCACGGCCCTGGACGTAGATCCGATTTGCGTGCAGCAGAGGGGATTATGCCAGCTCGTGCGTGCGTTTTCAAGCACGTCCCACAAATATATATAGGTTTATGGAGCATTGGGCTCCGTTTACGGATTGCTCTGTATTTATGCTCGCAATTAAGCTCGAGGTTGGCTACACTATCCCTTGACCATTAAAGGGGTACGAGATACCCACATGGAATTACATTGCTGCCAAAGAGCAGCCCTTCCTGTGGGTGTCTGGTCCGCTTTGAGCGGTCGGGCATCTATTTTTTTGACTGTGTCAGCAGTCAAGACATGTGAGGAAGGAGATCGATGGGCACGACTTCCCCCAAGGCGGTCATCATGGACGAGACCGCCGTCAATCGAGCGATGACCCGCATCGCGCACGAGATTCTCGAGCGCAACGAGGGCTGTGAAGACCTCGCTCTGGTCGGCATCGTCACGCGCGGCGACCTTCTGGCAAAGAAGCTCGCCGAGGAGATCAAGGAGATCGAGGGCGTCGAAGTTCCGCTCGGCAGCCTGGACATCAGCTTCTACCGCGATGACTATGCGACCAATTTCGCTCCCGCGATCCACGCCACCAACATTCCCTTTAGCGTCGACGGCAAGCGCGTCGTGCTGGTGGACGACATCCTGTATACGGGCCGTACCATTCGCGCCGCTCTCGACGCCGTCATGGACCTGGGCCGTCCGAGCCGTATTGAGCTGGCAGTCCTCGTTGACCGCGGTCACCGCGAGCTCCCCATCTCGCCGGACTTTGTCGGCAAGAACGTTCCCTCGTCGCATGAGGAGAACGTGCACCTATATATGAAGGAAGTCGACGGCCACACCGCCGTCGAGATTAACGACGTCGCGCCGGGTTCCCACGTGGGCTCCGCGCCGCTGGGAGGTGAGTAGTACCGTGGCGTTCAACCATAAGCACCTGATCGACATTACCGAGTACTCCGAAGAGGACATCAAGCTCATCCTCGAGACCGCCAAGGCGTTCTCCGAGGTCAACGAGCGTGCCATCAAGAAGGTCCCCACGCTCAAGGGCAAGACCATCGTCAACATGTTCAACGAGCCCTCGACGCGTACCCGCAGCTCCTTCGAACTCGCCGAGAAGCGTCTTTCGGCCGACAGCCTTAACTTTGGCGGCTCCTCGACCTCCACGGTCAAGGGCGAGAGCCTCGTCGATACCGTCGAGACCCTCAACGCTTATAAGATCGACTGCATCGTCGTGCGCGACAAGCACGCCGGCGCTCCCTACATCGTCACGCAGAACTCGCCCGCGAGCGTCATCTGCGCCGGTGACGGCAAGCACAACCACCCCACGCAGGCCCTGCTGGACCTGTACACCATCTGGGAGCACAAGGGTGACTTCCACGGTCTGAAGGTCGCCGTCGTCGGCGACATCTCCCACTCCCGCGTTTGCGGCTCGCTGATCCCCGCCCTTAAGATCATGGGCTGTGAGACCTACGCCGTCGCCCCCGGCACGCTGCTGCCGCCGGCGCCCGAGGTCCTGGGCTGCGACCACGTGACGAGCGACCTCGATTCCGTCCTGCCCGAGCTGGACGTCGTCTACATGCTGCGCGTGCAGCAGGAGCGCCTCGAGGGTGCCCCGTTCCCGACCATTCGCGAGTACCACAAGCTCTTCGGCCTGACCAAGGACCGCGAGAAGCTCATGAAGCCCGACGCGATCATCTGCCACCCGGGCCCCATCAACCGCGGCGTCGAGTTCGACTCCTATATGGCCGACCACCCGCAACGCTCCGTCATCCTGGAGCAGGTCTACGCCGGTATCTGCGTGCGTATGGCTATCCTGTATCTGCTGCTTGGAGGTGCCGATAATGGCCTTGCTTCTTAAGAATGCCCACGTCGTCGACCCGTCCGTCGAGCTTGACGGTGTCGTTGACGTCCTGATCGACGGCGACAAGATCGCCGAGGTCGGCGAGAATCTCGCCGTCGAGGGGGCCGAGGTCCGCGACCTTTCCGGCAAGTACCTCGTCCCCGGCCTGGTGGATATGCACGTTCACCTTCGCGAGCCCGGCTACGAGGTCAAAGAGGACATCGAGAGCGGCACCCGCGCAGCTGCAAAGGGCGGCTTTACCGGCGTGTGCTCCATGCCCAACACCGATCCCGTCACCGATAACGGTACCGTCGTGGAGTTCGTTAAGTCCCGTGCTGCCGAGGTCGGTCACTGCCGCGTCTATCCGTCGGGCGCCATGACCCGCGGTCTAAAGGGCGAGGCCATGTCCGAGATGGGCGATATGGTCGCCCACGGCGCCGTCGCCTTCACCGACGACGGTCGCGGCGTGCAGGGCGCGGGCATGCTCCGTCGCTGCATGGACTACGGCAAGATGTTCGGCAAGGTCTTTATGAGCCATTGCCAGGACGAGGACCTGGTCGGCCACGGCCAGATCAACGAGGGCAAGGTCTCGACCCGTCTGGCTCTCGAGGGCTGGCCGGCTGCCGGCGAGGAGCTCCAGATCGCCCGCGACATCGAGATCGCCAAGCTGACTGGTGCCAAGCTGCACATCCAGCACATCTCCACCGCTCACGGTCTCGAGCTCGTGCGTGCCGGTAAGGCCGCTGGCGTCCAGGTGACCTGCGAGGCCACCCCGCACCACATGTTTCTGACCGAGAACGACTTGGACGAGACCTACAACACCTCGCTCAAGGTCAATCCGCCGCTGCGTACCGAGGAAGATGCCGAGGCCATCCGTCAGGGCGTCATCGACGGCACCGTCGACGCTATCGTCACCGATCACGCTCCCCACACCCCGTGGGAGAAGGCCCGCGAGTTCGAGCTTGCGCCCTTTGGCATGATCGGCCTCGAGACCTCGCTGTCGCTTGTGCTCACCGAGCTGGTCAACACGGGCAAGATGAGCGTGGGCCGCATGGTCGAGCTCATGGCCATCAAGCCGCGTGAGATTCTGGGTCTCGACCAGGTTCAGGTCAAGGCGGGCTCCGTCGCCGACCTGACCGTGTTCGACCCCTCTGCCACCTGGACGGTCGGCGAGGACGGCTACGAGTCGCGTGCCGAGAACTCCGGTTTCGCCGGCCGCACGCTTACCGGTCGTGCCACCGATGTGTTTGTCGGCGGTAGGCAGACGCTCGCCGACGGCTGCATCTGCTAGCATAGCCTTATCGCTTTTGTGCGCGGTGCCCTTGCGGTGCCGCGCTTTCTGTTCGTTTTGACCATGCAATCGCATGGGGGATTGGAGCGTCTATGCCCACACCTTCCACTGCACGCATGCACGACTTCGAGGTCGTCTCGAACCAGGAGATCGCCGATGGCATCTTCTCGCTCGTCATCTCGGCCCCCAAGCTTGCAAGTGCGCTCAAGCCCGGTCAGTTTGTGAACATCGCCGTACCCGGTGATGCGTCCTCGCTGCTTCGCGTGCCCCTGAGCTACTACCGCGCCGACGCCGAGGCCGGCACCGTCGAGCTGTGGTACGCCGTCGTGGGCGACGATACCCGTCGTTTGTCCCAGATGGGACCTGGCTCCTCCTCTAACCTGCTGGGCCCCGGTGGCCGTGGCTGGATGGTACCCGAGGGCACCAGGAAGGCCCTGCTCGTCGCCGGTGGCATCGGCGTTCCGCCTGTGCTGTGTCTTGCCGGTATGCTTGCCGAGCAGAGTGTTGATGTGGACGTGTGCCTGGGCTTTGGCACCGCTTCCAAGGCCGTGGGCATCGACGAGTTCCGCGCGCTGGGCGCCACGGTTAACGTGTGCACCGACGATGGCACGCTGGGCACGCACGGTTTTTGCACCGACCCGGCAGCCGAGCTGCTCGGCGAGGGCGGCTACGACTACGTCGCCAGCTGCGGTCCCGCCGTCATGATGAAGAAAGTCGCCGCCGCTGCCGCCGAGGCCGGTGCGTACTGCGAGGTGTCGCTCGAGCGCATGATGAGCTGCGGCTTTGGCGCCTGCAACACCTGCAATGTCGAGACGGTCGACGGTATGAAGGGCGCCTGCATGTGCGGCCCCGTGTTCGATGCTTCCAAGGTGGTGGTCTTCTAGTGGGTACCGTGAACATGGCCGTCGATTTCGGCGGCGTCAAGATGCAAAACCCCATCAACACCGCAGCCGGTACCTTTGGCTACGGCTGGCAGTTCCAGAACTTCTTTGATGTCTCCCAGCTGGGTGCCATCACCACCAAGGGTTGCGCTGCCGAGCCCTGGCCCGGCAATCCCGCGCCCCGCATGGCCGAGATTCCCGGCGGTATGATCAACTCCGTGGGCCTTCAGAACCCCGGCGTGGCCGCCTTTGCCCGCGAGTCCGGTCCGTGGCTCGAACAGCTGTCCAAGGACGGCTGCCAGGTCATCTGTCAGGTTGCCGGCCACTCCGTCGAGGAGTTTGTCCGCGCACTCGAGATGTATGTCGAGCTGTGCCCCTGGGCTGCCGGCTACGAGATCAACGTGAGCTGCCCTAATATCGCCGCCGGCGGTGCCGCCATGGGCTCCACGCCCGAGGGCGCCTCTTCCGTTATGGCTGCCTGCCGCAAGGTGACCGATAAGCCGCTGTTCGTGAAGATGGCGCCGGTCAACGTCGCCGAGATCGCCAAGGCCCTCGAGGCTGCCGGCGCCGACGGCCTTTCGGTCATCAACTCCATCCAGGGCATGGCCATCGACGTCCATACCCGCAAGTCCCGCGTGGCCAAGCCCAAGGGCGGCCTTTCGGGCCCGCTGTGCCACCACATCGCCGTGCGCATGGTCTGGGAGGTTGCCCAGGCCGTCGATATCCCCATCAACGGTGTCGGCGGTGTCATGACCGGCGAGGATGCGGCTGAGTTTATCCTGGCCGGCGCCACCTGCGTGTCGGTCGGCATGGCCAACTTCGTCGATCCGTGCGCTTCGCTCAAGATCGCGCATGAGCTCGAGGCCTGGGCCGAGTCCCAGGGCGTAAAGGACATCAACGAGCTGGTAGGTGCTTTCGAATGCTAGAGACCGATGCCCGCGACCGCGTAATCGTCGCTCTCGACTGCGACCGCGAGCGTGCGCTCGAGCTTGCCCACGAGCTTTCGGGCCATGCCGCCTGGCTTAAGGTTGGTATGACGCTCTATTACGCTGAGGGCCCCGAGATCGTCAAGACCTTTAAGGACCTGGGCTTTAAGGTCTTCCTTGACCTTAAGTTCCATGATATTCCGCATCAGGTTCGCGGTGCCGCCCGTTCGGCCTCGCTTGCCGGTGCCGACCTGCTTTCGGTCCACGGCTTGGGTTCGGGCGCCATGCTCGCTGCCTGCCGCGAGGGTGCCGAGGAGGCGCGCGAGGACCGCGCCAAGCTCGTCGCCATCACCGTTCTCACGAGCATGAATCAGGATGCCTTGAGCGAGATCGGCGTCGAGTCGCCCGTGGCCGAGGAGGCCGCCCGCCTGGCAAAGCTCGCTCAGGCCAACGGCATCGATGGCATCGTGTGCTCGCCGATGGAGGCTCACGACATGCGTGAGCTGCTGGGTCCCGATGCCCTGATCGTGACTCCGGGTGTGCGTCCGGTGGGTGCCGCCCTTGGTGACCAGTCCCGCGTGGCGACGCCTTCTCAGGCTATCGAGCGTGGCGCAAGCCACATTGTGGTGGGCCGTCCCATCACCGGTGCCGACGATCCGGTTGCCGCCTTTGACGCCATCGTCGCCGAGCTGGTCGAAAACGTCGCGTAAAAGATTCCCCTAAGTCACCACTTTTGGGTCTCATTAGCACAAAATAGCCCCTGTGCCTGCGTAAACTTTCTCATCCATTGTGTGGAATCGCAGGTCAGGGGCTTAACTTTGGGCGCAGTATATTGCACTTTTTGCGGGTATCGTCTAACCTATGGAGCCGCGATTGGGCATTTTGTACGTTCTACGTGCTAAAATGCCAATTATTGAATCAGATATAACCCAACTATTTGGAGGTACGAATGGCACTCCCTCAGCTTACCGATGAGCAGCGCAAGCAGGCTCTTGAGAAGGCTGCTGCCGCACGTCACGCCCGCGCTGAGCTTCGCGAGCAGATCAAGAAGGGCGAGAAGTCCCTCGAGTCCGTGCTCAACTCCGATGACCCCATCGCTTCCCGCATGAAGGTTTCCACCCTCATCGAGTCTCTTCCTGGTTATGGCAAGGCCAAGGCCGCCAAGATCATGGAGGAGCTCGGTATCTCCGCTACCCGTCGCGTCCAGGGCCTCGGCGTCCGTCAGCGCGAGCAGCTCCTCGAGCAGCTGACCAAATAAGTGAGCGCTCAGGATTCCAAGCTCTTTGTGATTTCTGGACCGTCAGGCGCAGGCAAGGGCACGCTCGTCACTCGTGTGCGCGAGCGCCGCTCGAACCTGGGCCTGACGGTCTCGGCTACCACACGAGCACCACGCAAAGGTGAGGCCGACGGCGTCAACTACTTTTTTCTGACGCGCGAGGAGTTCGACCGCCGCGTGGCAAACGGTGAGTTTGTTGAGTGGGCCGAGGTCCACGGTAACTGCTACGGCACGTTGGTGAGCGAGGTTCAGTCCAAGCTCGCCTCTGGTTCGTCTCTCATCTTGGAGATCGATGTCCAGGGTGCCCTGCAGGTCAAGGAGCGTTTCCCCGAGGCCGTGCTGATCTTTATCAAGCCGCCTTCGCTTGAGGTGCTCCGCGAGCGTCTAGTCGGTCGCGGTACCGAGACGCCCGAGACGATTGAGCTGCGTATGGCAAACGCCGCCGATGAGCTTGCCCTTGCCGACCGCTACGACGAAGTCGTGGTAAATGACGATCTCGACCGCGCGACCGATGAGCTCGTTCGCGTTCTCGATATGCATGAAAGGATCTGAGGTCCGTGTCCGTTGTAAAGCCTTGCATTGACGATCTTCTGGAGAAGACCGATCACAACCGCTTCCTGCTCGCTTCGCTTGCCTCCAAGCGCGCCTGCGACATCAATAGCATGCTGCGTGGCCAGCACAACCGCGTGCTTGCCGTCCAGGATGTCGATGACATCACCATCGGGCTTTCCGGTGCCGATACCATCTCGATGGCTATGGACGAGATTGTCGACGGCGACATCTCTTACGACGAGGCCCGTTACGAGAAGGCGCTCGGCCACAAGGTTGCTGAAGCCTAAATGGCGGCTCGCGTCTGCCTGGTCCACTATCACGAGGTTGGACTGAAGGGTAAGAACCGCGCACATTTTGAGCATATCCTCATGGATAACATCAAGGCGGCCTTGGCCGCCTTTTCCGTGAATGCCGTGTCTCGAATTTCCGGTTATATCCTCGTGACCTTTAACGAGCATCAGGCCGACGAGGCGGCGCGTGTCATTCGCACCGTTCCCGGTGTTGCTCGTGTGTCTTTGGCGTATCACACCAATCGCGACCCTCAGGAGTACTGTGCCGCCGCCGTGAAGGCGCTGCGCGAGTTTGGTTCCTTCGATTCGTTTAAGGTGCACGCCAAGCGCTCCAATACCGATTATGAGCTCACCTCGATTGACATCAATCGTCAGGTGGGCGAGGTGCTGTGCGAGGCCTTCCCCGATAAAAAGGTTCAAATGCACGACCCCGATGCGATGGTGCACGTACTGGTGGTCCAGGGTAGCGTTTATGTGTACGCGCGCTCCGAGCGCGGCGTGGGCGGTCTGCCGGTGGGTTCTGCCGGCAAGGTCGTGACGCTGCTGTCGTCGGGTATTGATTCTCCGGTGGCAACCTGGATGCTCGCGCGTCGCGGCGCGGTGTGCGTGCCGGTACATTTCTCCGGTCGTCCTCAGACGCCCGATACGAGCGAGTATTTGGTGCAGGACATCATCCGTGCGCTTGAGCCGGGTGTCCAGATCGGCCGCCTGTACGTGGTGCCGTTTGGCGACTGCCAGCGTGAGATTTCGGTCACCTGTCCCAGCAACCTGCGCGTGATTATGTATCGCCGCATTATGTATTCGGTTGCCGAGCGCATTGCACACATCGAGGGCGCCAAGGCCATCGTTACGGGCGAATCGCTTGGGCAGGTTGCCTCCCAAACGCTTGAGAATATCATGGCCGTCAACGAGGCCGTGAAGATCCCCGTGTTCCGCCCCCTCATCGGTTCGGACAAGCAGGAGATCATCGCGCGCGCCGAGGAGATCGGTACGTTCGATATCTCGACTGAGGCCGCTCCCGACTGCTGCACGTTGTTTATGCCGCGCCGTCCCGAGACGCACGCTAAACTCGATGCCGTGCATGAGGCCTGGGAGTTGTTCGATCACGAGGAGATGATCGAGCGCCTGCTCAAGCAGACTGAGTACATCGACTTTGAGAGCAACACGTATAAGGCCCCTAAGACCTTAAAACGCAAACATTCGGAGCTTGCTCCGCGTGAGATTTACCAAGATCACGAGTAAATTTGTGCATAGACCGACGGTGCGCCTGCATCGTCGGTCTTTTGCTATCTGGGCATTTTGCGGCTAAGTGTTCATTTGCTGACGCGTGCCTGAATAAATGGACAGATTTGTGCAAGGTTTTGGTCAGCTTTTGGTTTGACCGAGAAAACCGGTTTTGGGGCGTGGCTGTTGCGGAACTCCTTTCCTGACACGATGTTGTTGGGAGGTTTTGCTATGGCGCAGCGCGAACAACACGAACGGGTCAAACGGATGGACCGCTTGGCGGACAAGCTGCTCGGTCATAAGGCAGTGGTGATGGCGATACTGGTCGTCATTGCGATGGCGAGTGGACTGGCGATGGCGAACCTTGGCGGCGGTGCCGGCGGCGTGTCGTTTGAGCACACTGACGGTTCGGGCTCGTTGGTGGAGCCGGGATCCGGCGATGCCTCGAGCGGAAAGACATCCGAAGGCTCTTCGCCTAAGGCGTCTGCCGCGGCAGAGGTCTATGTCGATGTTGATGGCGCCGTTGTGTCGCCCGGTGTATATCGCCTCAAGGACGGCGCGCGGGTGGCTCAGGCGATTGATGCCGCCGGCGGGCTGGCGCCCGAGGCAGACGTTACGGGGCTCAATCGGGCATCCAAGGTCGTCGATGGACAGAAGATTCACGTTCCAACGGTAGGGGAGCAGCAGGCGTCCATTGCGGAAGCCGGTGTTGATGGTGGGGCTTCCGCGTCATCGGGCGTGAGTGGCGCAACAGGTCTAGTAAACATCAATACGGCAAGCGCGGCAGAACTGCAGACGCTCTCGGGCATCGGTCCCTCCATGGCACAGTCGATTATCGATGAGCGGACAAAGAACGGTGCTTTTGCCTCGGTTGACGATCTGATGCGTGTATCGGGAATCGGCGAGAAGAAGCTTGCCAAAATCAAAGATTGCATCTGCGTATGAGTGCGACCGAGCGCGAGCATGTGATGCCTCCGCGGCCCCTGATGCCGTGGACGATGGCCCTGTGTGCCGGCATGTGCATGAGCTGCGCCTTGGTGCTCAACGTGGCCGCTGATGCGCTACTGAGGGAGCAGGCGCCGGCGGTCGGGCTGCTATGGGCCATTCCCGTTGCGGCGGCGGTATTCGTTGTGCTGGCTCAATCTTGTGCGCGGCTTGCCCCTTGGAAGCGCTGGCTGTATGCCGCGTCCGTCGGTCTCGTGGCGGGAGCGGTCGTCTCGGCGTGGTGGGCTGTAGGCACGCTAGGCGCCTCGAAGGCGCTCGACGGTCGAGCGGCAAGCAGCCTCGAGTTTGTCGTGCAGGGCGATCCATCCATAAACGACGACGTGTATTCCTATACCTGCGAGGCACGCGCGGACGGTAAGAACTTGGCAACGGTTCGCCTATCGTGTGACTGCGAGCTCAAGGTCGGGGCGCACGCGCGTGTTATCGGTCGCGTTTCACGTTTTGAGAACGATGCATATGGACGATCGCGCGTGCTCCGAGGCGAGGTGCGCAAGGTTCAAGCCGTTCGGATTGTGTCGGTCGATGAGGGCTCTCCGGGGCCGCTGCTTCGGCTGCGAAATGTGCTGCTTGCGTCCATCGCGCCTGCGACCGACCCGGCGCGTGCACTCATAGCCGGTGTCGTCTGCGGTCGTTCGGCCGAGCTGCGCGCCCAACCGGCGGGCGACTGGTTTTCGGTGACGGGAACGGCGCATCTTATCGCCGTCTCGGGCAGCCATTTGGCTATCGTAGGGTTTGTAATCGAGGGTGTATTGCAAAAGACTCGGTGCTCACGTGGTCTTCAGCGGGCGATATTGGCGATAACGCTTGTGGGCTACGCTGCTTTTACGGGCGCGTCTCCCTCGGCCGTGCGCGCGTGCTGCATGGTGTTCACGACGCTTGTCGTAAACGGCGCGGGTCGTCGCCGGCACGGCGCATCGGCACTCTTCGCAACCATGTCCATCTTTGTGCTACTGCGGCCGACGGTGCTGTTCGAGATGGGCTTTCAGCTTTCATGTGCCAGCGTCTTTGCCATCCTGTGCTTTTGCCCGTACGCCACCTACGCTTTGGGTGAGCTGGGTGTGCCATCGGGCATTGCCAGTATGCTTTCCGTCACACTGTGCTCGCAGTTGGCGACGCTCCCCATTACCATTCCTGCCTTCGGTACGTTCTCGCTCATTGCTCCGCTGGCAAATGCGGTCATCGGTCCGGTGGTGAGCGTACTGCTTGCTGTGTCGATCGTGCTGGTTCCCTTTTCGCTTGTGGCACCGTTGCGGACTTGGGCGCTCGTTGTGCCCATGATTGCCGCCCGTTGCGCGCTGTTCTTTGAGCAGCTGTTTGCCTCCGTGCCCGGTGCATCCGTGAGCGTGCCGCCAGATAGCTTGTGGATTTACCTAGTGCCGTGTTTGCTGGCGGTTCTGCTGGTCTGGTGGCCGCGTCCCCGTGCACGTCCTATGGCGGTGGGGCTTGCATGCCTGGTGCTCATGGCTGCGATTCCGTACGTCTACTGGGATCGATTCGCTCCGCCTTCGGTGACGGTGCTCGATGTGGGCCAGGCGGATGCGATTCTTATCCGCCAGGGCGACGCATTAGCACTCGTCGACTGCGGGCTCGATGAGCGCGTGGTAGCGGCGTTGGTTCGCAATAACGTGCACCATATCGATGCCGTCTTTGTGACGCATTGGGATGAGGACCACTGGGGTGGTCTGCCTGCCGTGCTCGAACAGTTTTCGGTCGGAACGATTGCCGTGGCGGCGGATGCTCTGGAGGATGCTCCTGCCGAGGTATTGAACCGACCTGGCGTGGAGTATCGGCAGGTGCGCCGTGGGGATACGGTCGACATCGGCTCATTTTGCGCCCGCGTGATGTGGCCATTCGAGTCCGTGGATGGCGAGGGAAATGAGGACTCGCTTGTCCTGCTACTCTCTTATGTTCAGGAAGGCAAGAGCCTGCGTATGCTCCTCACTGGTGATGCCGAGCTCGACCAAGAACGGGAATTCGTGCAGGAGGTGGGGGATATCGATGTCCTTAAACTTGGGCATCACGGCTCCAAGGTTTCAGTCGATGGTGAGTTGCTGGATGTCCTGAGACCCGAGCTTTCCCTCGCGAGCGCCGGCAAGGGGAATCGATACGGTCATCCGTCGGATGCCTGCATCGATGCCGTTCAGGAAGCGGGCGGTGCGTTCGCATGCACCATCGAACACGGTGATATCACCATCAGCCCGACCGCAAAGGGCTTTGCGATGCGATGCCAGCGACCGTGACGACGTCGATGGCGTGTGGTGGGCCCCTGGGCTAGAATGGCACGGAACGAATACGAAGGCCTGCGGGAGGGGAGCGTAATGTCCGAAACCGGTCTGCTGCCGGCATATCTGATCGTCGGTACCGACGGAGTCAAGCGCGATCACGCCGTCTCGCGTATGAAGGCGCGTCTGGAAAAGTCGGGAATGGTCGAGTTCAACCTCGACGAGCGCGACATGACCAAGGACCCCGATATCGAGTCCATTATCGGATCGCTTAACACCTTTCCGATGGGCAGCGAGTTTCGCTTGGTAATCCTTGATGGCTGCTCAAAGCTCGCTAAGGCGATCTCCGAGCCGCTTGTCGACTATCTGGCGAGTCCCAGCCCCACGACGGTTTGCCTCATCATCGCCGACTCGCTTGCCAAGAACACGCGCCTGTATAAGGCGATCGCCAAAATCGACAAGAAGGCCGTGATCGATTGCTCCGGCACCAAGCGCTGGGAGTTACCGCGCCGCGTGCAACAGATGGCGACGCAGCACGGCAAGTCGATCTCGACGGCGGCCGCCGAGGAGCTCGTCTCGCGTTCGGGTGAAAACACTCGCATGCTCGATAACGACTTGGCTAAGCTTGCCCAGATGGTCGAGGCGCCCCAGATTGAGCTTGCCGACGTTGAGCGCTGGATTGTACGTACGGCCGAGGTTCAACCCTGGGACTTTCTCAATGCGGTCTCGGCCCGTGACATGCGCCGTTCGCTCGAGCTCTTCAATCTAATGCCCGCCAAGAGCTACGTGTGGACGTACACATTGCTGTGCGGCCGCATTCGCGAGCTTATCGTTGCCAAGGCGCTCGATGCGCGCGGACAGGGTCGTGAGCTGGCCGCAACGCTCAAACTCCAGTCCTGGCAGGTCAAGAATCACCTGACCTGGGCACGTCGCTTTTCGATGGCAGAGCTCGTCGCAGCGCTCGAGGGTGCCGTTGATGTGGAGCTCGCGCTCAAGGGTTCGGCCGATTCTCAGACCGCGCTTTTGCTCTGGATTACGAACATCTTGAGAAAATCGTGATGATACCTGCCTATTTGAAAAATTCGTTCTATCCCTTTGAGGGGGAGCGTGCTATAGTAGGCGCTTGCATGACCTCACCGTGTCTCAGAGGTGTCATACATTTTTTGCAAGGAACTCGAAAGGAACTCCAGAAGTGGCAAACATCAAGTCTCAGAAGAAGCGTATCCGCACCAATGAGGCAGCTCGCATGCGTAACAAGGCTGTCAAGTCCGAGCTCAAGACGCTGACCAAGCACGTCCAGTCCGCCGTCGCCGAGGGCGACGCCGAGAAGGCCCAGGCTGCCCTCAAGACCGTCACCAAGCGTCTCGACATGGCTGCCGCCAAGCATGTTATCCACAAGAACCAGGCTTCCAACCGCAAGTCCGGTCTTGCCAAGCTCGTGAACAGCATCAACGCCTAAGTTGTAAATTTCACACCACACAGATTACGCGCATAAATGGAGCCTGTTTTATGGAACAGGCTCCATTTTTTGTACCGCTCGGGTAAGATAGTCCGCATGAATACTTCAATTGACATTTCCCACATCCGCAACTTCTCAATCGTTGCGCACATCGACCATGGCAAGTCCACGATCAGCGATCGCATTCTCGAGCTCACCCATACCGTCGACGAGCGCGACATGGAGTCGCAGTTGCTCGACACGATGGACATCGAGCGCGAGCGCGGCATCACGATTAAGTCCAATGCCGTCCGCGTTTCCTATGATGCCGATGACGGCGAGACGTATCAGTTCAACCTGATCGATACGCCGGGCCACGTGGACTTTACCTATGAGGTCTCGCGTTCGCTGGCAGCCTGCGAGGGCGCGGTGTTGGTCGTCGACGCCACCCAGGGCGTCGAGGCGCAGACCGTCTCCAACGCGACGCTTGCCATGAACGCCAATCTGGACATTGTGCCGGCCATCAACAAGATCGACCTGCCCTCGGCCCATCCCGATGAGGTTAAGACCGAGATCGAGGATGACCTGGCGATCCCTGCCGATGATGCCGTGTGTGTCTCGGGCAAGACCGGCGAGGGTATCCACGATCTGCTGGAGTCCATTGTCTTTTTGATCTCTCCGCCCAAGGGCGATGCGAACGCGCCGCTCAAGGCACTCATCCTGGATTCGTACTTCGACGAGTATCGTGGCGTCGTCGCCACGGTGCGCATCTTTGATGGTTCCATCAAAAAGGGCGATACCCTGCGCATGATGCAGGCAAAGGGCGACTTTTTGGTCGATGGCGTGGGCGTCAAGCGTCCCGCCGAGACGCCGGTCGACGCGCTGACGGTCGGCGAGGTCGGATACGTGGTCACGGGCCTGAAGGACCCCGAGGCCGTGCGCGTCGGCGATACCCTCACGTGGGCGTCGAATCCCTGCCCCGAGCCGCTTCCCGGCTACCGCGAGGCTAAGCCCATGGTCTATACGGGCCTGTTTCCGATCGATAACAAGGACTACGAGAACCTGCGTGACGCGCTCGATAAGCTGCACGTCAACGACCCGTCGTTGGTGTGGGAGCCCGAGACCTCGGTGGCGCTCGGCTTTGGCTTCCGCGTGGGCTTCTTGGGCCTGCTGCATATGGAGGTCGTCAAGGAGCGCCTGGAGCGTGAGTTCAATCTTGACCTCATTGCCACGAGCCCCTCGGTGGACTATCACGTCTACAAGACCGACGGCGAAATGATCGATGTCCGCAGCCCGCAGGACCTTCCCGAGGCCACGCGCATTGAGCGTATCGAGGAACCCTACCTCAAGGCAAAGATCATCTGCCCGCCTGAGTACACGGGCGCCGTCATGCAGCTCGCCATCGATCACCGCGGCGTCACGACCGACATGATCCATCTCACGAGCAAATCGGTCGAGATGCGCTTTGACATGCCGCTCGCCGAGCTCATCCTGGACTTCTTTGACCAGCTCAAGAGTCGTACCAAGGGCTATGCCTCGCTCGACTACGAGTTCAACGAGTACCGTCCCTCCGAGCTCGTGAAGCTCGATATCTTGCTTTCGGGCGACGAGGTGGACGCGCTGTCGTTTATCGTCCACAAGGACAAGGCCTATGGTCTGGCCCGTGGCCTGTGCGACAAGCTTAAGGAGATCATCCCGCGTCAGCTGTTCGAGGTGCCCATCCAGGGTGCTATCGGCAATAAGATCATTGCCCGCTCCACCGTCAAGGCGCGTCGCAAGGACGTGCTTGCTAAGTGCTACGGCGGCGATATCTCGCGTAAGCGCAAGCTGCTCGAGAAGCAGAAAGAGGGCAAGAAGCGCATGAAGGCCATCGGATCGGTCGAGGTCCCGCAGGAGGCCTTTATGGCGATCCTCAAGGTGGACGAGTAGGTCTATGGCGCTTTCCGAATACAGCAAGCGGCTGCTGGGCGCCTATGCCGAGCAGCCGTTCCTTATGGCTCCCATGGCAGGCGTGACCGACCCTGCCTACCGCATCATGTGCCGCCGTCGCGGTGCCAACCTTGCCTACAGCGAGATGGTGAGCGTGGCGGGCCTTGCCTATGCCAGCAACAAGACCTGGCGCCTGGTGCTACCGGCCGACGAGGAGCAGCAGATTTGCGTGCAACTCTTTGGCTCCAAGCCCGATCAGTTTGCGAGCGCCGTCGCTGCCGTCGAGGAGCGTGTGGGTGATCGCCTGTCGCTCATCGATATCAATATGGCATGCCCCGCCCGCAAGGTCGTTACCAAGGGCGAGGGCTCGGCGCTCATGCGCACGCCCGACCTTGCGGAGAAGATCGTTGAGGCCACGGTGGGAGCGGCGCACGTGCCCGTGACCGTCAAGATTCGCAAAGGCTTTTATGCCGAGGACCGTAATGCCGCGACGTTTGCCCAGATGCTCGAAGGCGCCGGTGCCGCCGCAGTCGCCGTGCATGGTCGTTGCGCCACGCAGCTCTACACGGGCCAGGCCGATTGGTCGGTCGTCGATGAGGTGGCCGATGCCGTCGAGATTCCCGTGATCGGTTCGGGCGATGTGTTCTCGGCCGAGGACGCTGCTGAGCATCTGCAAGGCTCGGGTGCCAGCGCGGTGTTTATCGCGCGCGGCATCTACGGCAATCCGTGGGTGTTCGGTGATGCTCGCGCCCTTGCGCTCGATGGCATGCCGGTGCCGGCGCGCAGCTCCGTTGAGCGCCTAGACGCCCTGCGTGAGCACCTAACGCTGACGCATGAGCTCCTGCCGCTCATGTCGCGTGCCCGCACGTATGCAAGCTGGTACTTAAAAGGCATGCCCCATGCCGCCGCTTGGCGTGCCCATGTGGTGCGCTGTTCCACTTACGAGGAGTTTATGGCACTGGTCGATGAGATCGAGCGCGATGTGGTGGCCTGCGAGGCCGCCCTTGCCGCTGGCAAGTCGGTGCCTGCTCATCCGCTGGAGGCCTAATAGTGGCCGTTACCGCACTGTACGTGCACGTGCCGTTTTGCGCCCAAAAGTGCCGGTACTGCGACTTTGACTCGCGCAGTTTTGCTCCGTGCGACCTGAGCGCTGCGCTCGATTTCTATTTTGAGCAGTTGTTCGCGCGTCTCGATGCTTTTGGCAAGGCTGGGGCCCTTGACCAGATCCGCACCGTCTATGTTGGCGGCGGTACGCCGTCGCTGGCGGGGGAGCGCCTGGTGGAGCTGGCGCGGCGTATTCGTGCGTGGTGCGCCCCCGTTGAGTTTACCTGCGAGGCCAATCCCGAGTCGCTGACCGCCGAGCTTGCCGCTGCGCTTGCCGAGGTTGGTGTCACACGCGTCTCTCTGGGCGTGCAAACGCTCGATAACGCCGAACTTACCGCCATCGGCCGCATTCACGATGCCGATCGGGCGCTCGCTGCCATCACGACGGTTAAGGACGCTGGGCTCGATGTGTCGTGCGACCTTATGTGCGGACTTCCCGGGCAGACCGCAGCGAGTTGGAAGCGCACGCTCGATGGCGCGCTGGCGGCGGCTCCGCATCATGTGTCGGTCTACCCGCTCACGCTCGAGGAGGGGACGCCCCTTTATCGCATGGCGTGCCGTGACGAGTCGCTCGAGCCCGACGAGGATTTTCAGGCTTCGTGCATGGACGTGGCACGCGAGCTCCTGGGTGCCGCCGGCTATCACCCGTATGAGGTGGCAAGCTATGCGCTCGACGGCCATGAGTGCGCCCATAACATTGCCTACTGGACCGGACGGGGCTACCTGGGCCTGGGTCGTTCTGCCGCGGGCATGCTCGACGCCGAGGATTTCGACCGTCTTGCAGGTTTGTTCCCCGGCGTGTCTTCTCGAGGCGATGCGTACCGCGTGCGTCTGGTGCAACGTGACGATGGCGCGACGGCGTTCGAGGCCGAATATCTGTCGCAGCGCGAGGCCGCGGCCGAAGACCTGATGCTCGCTTGTCGCATGACGCGCGGTGTCGCGTCCGACCTGTTGGTTCGCGCGGTTCGTGTCATCCCAACGGGCGAGCTGGCAGCTGCCTGCGATCGCGCGCTCGAATTGGGTCTTGCCACTTGGGTGCCCGAGACGCTCGGAGTCCATGAGGGACCCTTCACTTCGGCAGATGTCGTCGCGGGCCATGTTCGAGCTCGTCTGGCGCCGACCCACCTGGGCTGGCTCGATGGAAATGTTCTGTTCGAGCTGTTTTGGGATCTAGCTTAGGCCGCTCGGGTAGAATTACCGGAATATATACGCTGCTGTGAGCAGGAGGTTGCCGCGCATGGCGACGATGAATGAAAAAGATTACTACGAGATTCTGGGTGTCTCCAAGGACGCCACCTCGCGTGATATTCAAAAGGCCTTCCAGCAAAAGGCCCGCAAGCTCCATCCGGACATCAACAAAGAGCCGGATGCCGAGGAAAAGTTTAAAGAGGTTTCCGAGGCCTACGCCGTGCTTTCGGATGAGCAAAAACGTGCGCGCTACGACGCCATGCGTTCTGGCAATCCCTTTGCCGGTGCCCCTACGGCTTCACCCTATGGTGGCGGCTACGCCGGCAGCGCAGGCTATGGCAATCCTTTTGAGGGCGGCTTTCCCTTTGGTGGCGCCTGGGGCCAGCAGCGTCGCGGGCAGGCTGCCTACAATCCCGAGAACGGCGCCAATGTGGTCGTCGATATCAAACTCGACGCCAAGGAGGCCAAGGGCGGTGCCCGCAAGACCGTCCGCTACACGCGCTTCGATACCTGTAACAACTGCGGCGGTTCGGGCTCCGTTTCGTCTGAGCATGCCCATACCTGCCCGAGCTGCGGTGGCCGCGGCCACATCGACGTCGACCTGTCCTTCCTGTTTGGTGCGGGTACGTTCCAGTCGGTCTGCCCCGAGTGCGGCGGTTCCGGTAAGGTCGTGGCCGACCCCTGCCCTGATTGCGGCGGCAGCGGTCGTACTCGCGTAACCTCCGAGCAGACGATTGAGTTTCCTGCCGGCACGCACGATGGCGATGAGGTCCGCATTGGCGGCATGGGTCATGCTGGCACCAACGGTGCCGCGGGCGGCGACCTGGTCGGTCGCGCCCATGTTGAGGCCGAGCGCTTGGAAGGCAAAGCTCGTACCGGTTTTTACCTGATGGGCATCGTGGCGCCGTTTTTGGTGCTTTCGGCCATTTCGGGCGTGTTCTCGGCCTTTGCCGTGATGTGCTTTATTCCGTTTACCATGGGCCTGTTCATGGTGCTTTCGGACGGCGTGCTTCATCGCAGTCTGCTGTGGTGGAAGCGCGGCGCGATGCAGTTTGCCAACGGTTTTGCCAACGGCTTCATGTTCGCGCTCGTGTCGGTTTGGTTCGCGAGCTGCTCGCAACGGGCCATGCTTTCGCCGTACCAAATGCAATAACATCAAACCCTCTGTTTGCGGTCGGCTCAGCTTGGGTATAGGACGCACTGTGACAATAATGAAAGTCGGAAGGATTCGGTCGTGTCGGATAATAGGGATTACTACGAGGTGCTTGGCGTCGACAAGGATGCCGACGCGCGGACGATTAAGCGTGCGTTTCTAAAGAAGGCCCGTACCGTACATCCGGATGTTTCGGACGACCCCGAGGCCGAGGCCAAGTTCAAGGAGCTCAACGAGGCTTATTCCGTTCTTTCCGATGAACAGAAGCGTGCTAACTACGACCGTTACGGCACTGCCGACGGCCCTGGTGGTTCGGGCTACGTCGATATCAACGATATCTTTGGTGGCATGGGCATGGACGACTTGTTCTCGTCGTTCTTTGGCGGCGGTGCCGGCGGTGGCGCCCGCAGCCGTCGTGAGCGTCGTCGCGGACGTGATATGGCCATCTCGCTTTCGGTGACGCTCGAGGAGGCGGCGCTCGGCTGCAAAAAGACGATCAGCTATGACCGCCTTGCTCCTTGCGAGGACTGCAACGGCACCGGTAGGGCAGAGGGCGCACAGGAAAAGCAGTG
Organism: uncultured Collinsella sp.; assembly: GCA_900550515.1. Classification (GTDB taxonomy): domain Bacteria; phylum Actinomycetota; class Coriobacteriia; order Coriobacteriales; family Coriobacteriaceae; genus Collinsella. The sequence continues at coordinate 20,364 of URSP01000020.1, forward strand.
TGGCCGCTGCCACGGCACGGGCTACGTCACGACGGTTCAGCGTTCGTTCCTTGGCCAGGTTCAGTCCTCTTCGCCTTGCCCCGACTGCCATGGCGAGGGCACGGTCATCGACCATCCCTGCGAGACCTGCGACGGTCAGGGCCGCACGCCTTCGCACGAAAAGATCGACATCGATATTCCCGCCGGCGTTTCGACTGGTCGCCAGCTGCGTGTGAGCGGCTTTGGCGAGGCCGGCCTTCGCGGTGAGCCTTCGGGCGACTTGATTGTCAACGTGCACGTTGCCGACCATGAGCGCTTTAAGCGCAACGGTGACGACCTGTACCTGGTGAGCGATATCTCGATTGCGCAGGCTGCGCTCGGCTGCGAGATCGAGGTCGAGGGCATTATGCCCGACGAGGTCGTTAAGGTGACGGTTCCCGCCGGCGCCCAGTACGGTGACACCGTGAGCGTCAATAATTACGGCATGCCGCGCATTGGCGGTGGCGGTTCGCGTGGCCGCCTGATCGTGCAACTGCGCGTGGTTGTCCCCACCAATCTTTCCAATAAGCAGCGCGAGCTGCTCCGTGCTTTTGCCGATGAGATGGGCGATGACGTCGCTTCCGGTAAGAAGTCGGTGACCGACCGTATCAAGAGTGCCCTCGACGATATCCTCGATTAAGGAGCCCGCGTGCTCGCACCCCATATTTCCGTCCTCAACCTCGGTTGCCGTGTCAACCGGGTTGAGTCCGACCGTATCACTGCCGATCTTATGCGCCTGGGCTTTGCTATTGTGGAGCCTCAGGATGCCGATCTGATCGTCATTAACACTTGTGCCGTTACGGGCGAGGCCGAGGCCAAGACCCGTAAGGCCGTCCGTCATGCGCTGGCCCATCCAAACGAGCCCTATGTACTCGTGACCGGCTGCGTGGTCAACCTGCATCCCGAGGAGCTGTTGGAGCTCTCCGACCGCGTGATTGCCGAGCCGTCTAAGATCGATGTCGCCGATCGCGTCTGCGAGGTGCTGGGCGTTGAGTCCGATAGCGTTCCCGCCTGCAGCGATGGCGAGGTGGTCGATGCGCTTGGTCGCTCTCGCCTGGGCGTGAAGATTCAGGACGGCTGCAACCATCGCTGCACCTATTGCATTGTGTGGAAGGCGCGCGGCCCCGAGCGCTCCGTGCCCGTCGAGTCCGTGCTCGAGCAAGTTCGCGAGGCCCAGGAGGCCGGCGTGCCCGAGGTGGTGCTGACCGGTGTGAACCTGGGTGCCTACGATGGCAAGAGCGCGACCGACGAGCACGTCGAAATCGATGAGCTGCTCGTGGCCATCATGGAGCGCACGTCTATTCCGCATGTGCGCATTTCCTCGGTCGAGCCCATGGATATCTCCGAGCGCCTGCTTAAGGTTATGGCGCACTATCCGCAGCGTATCGCCCCGTTTTTGCACCTGCCCGTGCAATCCGGCTGCACGGCGACCCTGCATCGCATGGGCCGTCCCTATAGCGCTGAGGCCTTCGAGGACACGGTGCGTATGATTCGCGCCAACTTGCCCCAGGTGTCTCTTTCGTGCGATGTCATCGTCGGTTTTCCTGGCGAGACGGACGAGGAGTTCGAGGAGTCGCTTGCGCTGTGTCGCCGTGTGGGTTTCTCGCGTATGCACGTGTTCCGCTACAGCAAGCGTCCCGGTACCCTTGCTGCCGACATGCCCGACCAGGTGCCACCCGAGGTTATGGCCGAGCGCAGCCGCCGTATGCGAAACGCGGCGCAGGAGCTCGCTATTGCCGACGCTCGTCGTCGCGTGGGCACGGTCGAGCGTGCCGTGCTCGAGTATGGTGACAACTTGACGCTCGGCTCGTTCCATCATGCCCGTCTTGACGATACCTGTGGACTTACAGCCCCGTGCCTGCTCGATGTTGCTATCATCGGAGTCGATGATTCCGGCTTGGTCCATGCGCGCAGGGAGGTTCATGGAAGCCTCGAAGATTAGACTTACCGTTCCCGAGGGTATCGACCCCTCGTGCGTTTTGGGCGCCGGCGACGGCGTCCTTCGTGCGCTCGAGAGCTTGGTTCGCGCCCATGTGGTCGCCCGTGGCGATAGCATCGCCGTGAGCGGTGATCCGGAAGAGGTCGAACTCGTGGCGCGTTTTTTCGAACACGCTTTTCGCGAGGCGGCCGCCGGGCGCACGCTGTCTGCCGATGATGTCTCTCGCTGCCTAGCCGTCTTGCGCGACGGTGAGCATGAGGCTACGTCGCTTCGCGATGACGTGCTGCTTTCGTATCGCGGCCGTGCCATTCGCCCCAAGACGCTCGGCCAAAAGCGCTATGTGGATGCCATTCGCTCGCATACCATCACGTTTGGCCTGGGTCCTGCCGGCACCGGTAAGACTTATCTGGCCATGGCGCTCGCCGTTGCCGCGCTCAAGCGCCACGAGGTGGGCCGTCTGATCTTGACGCGTCCGGTTGTCGAGGCGGGGGAGAACCTGGGCTTTTTGCCCGGTACCCTCGAGGAAAAGATCGATCCCTACATGCGTCCGCTCTACGACGCCCTTTTTGACATGATGGATCGCGAGCGCACCGATGAGCTTATGGAGCGCGGCGTAATCGAGATCGCTCCGCTTGCCTACATGCGCGGCCGCACACTGAGCGATGCCTTCGTGGTGCTCGACGAGGCGCAAAATACCACGCCCGAGCAGATGAAGATGTTTCTGACGCGCCTGGGCTTCAACTCCAAATTTGTGATCACCGGTGACTTGAGCCAGCGCGACCTGGTGGGTCGTCGCGGCGGTCTTGCCGACGTTGAGCGGATTTTAGGCCGTGTCGACGATGTCGCATTTTCTCACCTCGAGCGTGCCGACGTGGTACGCCATGCCTTGGTGGGGCGTATCGTCGAGGCATACGATGCTTATGATGATGTACGCGAGAAGCGCGTGCGCGACCGAAAGGAGTCCCGTTGAGTGTATTGATCAGCAACGATGCCGAGCTCGATACGCTGTTCGACGCTCAGGAGGTAGAGCACATCTGCGAGGTCGTGCTTGCCGCCGAGGGCGTTGAGCGTGAAGTTGAGATTTCCCTTTCATATGTCGATGAGGACGAGATGCACGAACTCAACCACGAGTGGCGTGGTATCGACCGTACTACCGATGTCCTCTCGTTTGAATGCGACTCGGCCTTTGACGAGGATATTCCCGCCGACGAGACGCTCGAGCTCGGCGATATCATCTTGGCCCCGCAGGTCATTGCCCGTCAGGCCCCCGGCTTTGGCAATAGCCCTGCCGACGAGTGTCGCCTGATGCTCGTTCATGGCATGCTGCACTTGCTGGGGTATGACCATATCGAGGATGACGAGGCCGAGGTCATGGAGGCCCGCGAGGACGCCATCCTGCGCGATCTGGCGCTCGAGCGCGGCGAGGACCCTAAGCTAGTCCACGTCGGCCCCATCACCAACCACGCCCACGACTAGGAGCCGTCTATGATTCCCGGATCGAACAAGGACCATCCGTCCTTCTTAAAGTCGTTCTCCTATGCCATGGAGGGCTTCGTCACCGCTGTCAAGACCGAGCGCAACATTAAGGTCATGCTCGTGGCGGGCGTGTGCACTGTCATTGCCGGCTGTATCGTGGGGCTCGACATTGCCGAGTGGGCCACGATTATCATCTGTTGTGGCCTGGTGATTCACGGCGAGCTGTGCAACACCGCTATGGAGGCCTGTCTCTTATACACATCTGACGCTGCCGAC
>URSP01000021.1:0-23246 GCA_900550515.1 uncultured Collinsella sp.
ATCTGAGAAGCCTTGAATCGTTTTCCCTGATAGTCGGACATGGCTCTCCTTATACTGCGGTGAAACGGCGGAACGCCTAGGCGTCGGCCATCTCCTGCTTCATCTTCTCGATAACCTTGCGGTACTCGGGGTCGCATGCGCCCAAGATCTGCGTGGCATAGATGGCGGCGTTCTTGGCGCCGTTGATGGCAACGCAGGCCACGGGTACGCCCGAAGGCATCTGCACCATCGACAGCAGCGAATCCATACCGCCCAGGTCACTCGTCTTCATAGGCACACCGATAACCGGTAGCGGCGTAAAGGCAGCCACGACACCACCCAAGTGAGCGGCCTTGCCGGCGGCGGCGATAATCACTTTGATACCGCGATCGGCGGCAGTCGAGGCCCACTCGTGGACCTTCGCCGGCGTGCGGTGTGCGCTCGCAATGACAAGCTCATAGGGCACACCAAGCGCCTCGAGCTCGGCGGTGCAGCCTTCCATAACGCCCAGATCGGACTTGGAACCCATGATGATCCCGACAACCGGCTTTTGATCTGCCATAAACAAAGACCTCCTGTTGAGAGCGGTGACGCGGCGGATCCGCGACCCTTAACTACTGAGAGTAGTATAGCTGCTCCCGTCCCTGCGGTCTGCGGGTGCCCCGCGGCGGTCTGGTGTTTTCATCTTCACTCCGGTTGCTTCGCAAAGTCGTTCAGATAAAGCCTGGCCCGCCTGCGAAGCGCCCTGCGACCTACCGGGAATTGCCATGACGTACGTTGGCTGATGAATTGGAAGGAAAGGTCAACGGAGGCTGAAGGCAATTGGTTCAGCGAAAAACCCTGACGAATCTAATTCGTCAGGGCCCCACCAACGCTCACTCGTCGTTCATCGTTAAAGCTAGATATTCTCTTCCGCCCATTTCTCGAAATCGAGTTCTCGTCTCTGAGCAGTTCGGTAGACTTCCATGTCTTCGCGAGCGCCTACCACTACGATGGCCATCTTTTCTTTAATTCTGATGAGGCGGTACACGATTCGAATGCCACTTCCCCTGAGCTTGATCTTCATAAAGCCAGTCAAATCCGTACCTGCCTTGTTTCCAAGAGGCTTGCCGAATCCACCTTCGTTCTGCGGCAATGGGTTCGTTCTGATTTTTTCTATAGCCTTAAGGACGATCTTTCGTTGGGAGCCGTCCAGACGCTTAATATCCTTGAGAGCATCCGGGTAGAAAGCGACTTCGTACCCACTCATTCAAACTCGACCTCATCCATCTGATCGAGTTCGTCCTGGCTCACACCCAGCTCTTCCATAACATCAGACAGGGAAACAAGCGCATCGTCACTTGCCACAGCCATTCTCTTAAGCGCCAACGTTAACAAGGTGAGGTCCTCCTCCGCTTGCTTCGCTTCCCTATATTCATCGGGTGTAACAATCACAAACGCTGGCTTGTTGTGTTTGAGAACCACAACAGGATTGTCGTCCCCAACCTTCGAAAATGCAGCCGAGCCCTTACCGTGGCTGAAATCGCTAATTGGAACAAGGTTGTCGAGCATCTGCAAAGCAGGCATACATACCTCCTAAAAATGAATTCTTTTTTGCTATATTGTACCGCGCAACCGAAACAACCTTTTTAGAATACGAATCCGAGCTTAGAATGACTGTTGGCCCTCGCACCGCCCTTGCCTCTTTTATTACGTCAAGTGGTATACAGCGAAGCAAAATGGCGATCTAAAGTGCGCGGCACTCGCCTCGCATCGCTACAAAAAACAAACTGCTCCCCACCCACTCGGGCAAGGAGCAAGCCTCATTTTTAATCAGACTGAGAACCACGAATGCAGAAACACAGGCGACTTCAGTCCCTTATCGCCGAGAGACGTTATTGTGCAGCCATTTCTTTAAGCTTCTCAGCCATCAACAAACACACGTCTTCCGATTGCGGGTACACGCCAAAATGATCGAAGAAACCATGGTCACATCCGGCATATTCGATGACCTCGACATCGATTCCTGAAGACCGTAATTTTGTAGCCCATTTTTCATCGGGGATACGAAGCGGATCGTATTCGGATGTCACGATAGTCACCGGGGGGAAATCAGTGCAGTCCTCAAGCATTAGCGCAGAAATCAACGGGTCATGAGGAGACATTTTTCCGTGTGCACAAAGTTCGACCATCGGGCCGTCCGAATCGCGAAGATGGTCGATGCGAAAACGCGCAACGTCCTCTTGATCGGCTATCGCAGGAAAATCCTCATATCCCTCGCCCTGTTCGCCCGCAAGGTCGACTTCAGGATAGATTTCGAAGGCATGGGCTACAGCTCCAGCACCCCTGAGCTGAACACACGCATTAGTAAGGCTTCCTCCTGCGGAGTCGCCGGCGACCATTATTTTATGAGGATTGATTCCGAGATCCCCGGCATGCTCGCACACATAATCAAGAGCAAGAACGCAATCCTCGATCTGCCCGGGAAATGCCGTCTCCGGCGCCAAGCGGTATTCTGGATAAACCACCACTGCACCAGACTTTTCGGCGATGAACTCGAGCTGATGTTCAAATTGCAGAACATTCCCCGCCATAAACGCGCCGCCATGCAGGTAAACAAGCGCTGGACTTGCCTTCTTATGATTTGGTGGCGTCCAGACGAATAAATCTATATAGCGATCGGCCGCCTCCATGAGGATCTCATCGCGCTGAACCTCACCATCGAGTAGGCGGTATGTCGGCTTATCCGGGCGATGGCGCATTCCAATAAGGCTCGTCCAGCTCGGAGACATGCTAACATTCCGCATCTTCTTGCGAGATACCTCGAGAATTCGTGGGTCAAGCACATGCTCTCTTTCATCATCAGGAACCGGACGAATTTGAACCTCGAGCCCCCTCTTCTCGGTTATAAACGAGCGACCGGAGATGGCGCCAATCAACGCCTCGTCGTATTGTCTGCCCATCTTAAATCCCCTCTCGGCGATAACGCCAAATCGATATTTCCATAACTTTTGAGATAACGGCTTATGATGTCCTCAGTTGTCGTATATCTATGTACTAAAGAAACTGAAGACCAAGGGGTCCACCATGCCTGCAGCAAAAGACGAGCTCACTCAGCCAGAGCTTCTCTATCAGACCGTTGAAAACGATATCCTCAAGAAAATAGTTTCTGGCGAACTCCCCGGCGGCAGTCAGATTCCCACCGAAACCGAGCTTTGCAAGCAATACAAAGTAAGCAGGATCACCGTAAGACGCGCCGTACAGAATCTCATTGACCAAAACTTGCTCTACCGCCTGCGAGGCAAGGGAACATTCGTAAACCCATCGAAGCTCACCCTGAAACGAGGAACAAGCACCATTTTCAATTTGAGCTCCGACCCCCAATACGGCGATAAAACAACCAAGTCCATCTTGGAAACAGGCTTGATCAAGGCTGATGCCCACATTGCACGGGAGCTCAAAATTGACAACGGAACCGTAGTGCAACGAGTTGCGCGCTTGGTTTATATCGAAAATGCCCCCTGCGCCATCGACACCGTTTATGCAACGCAGGGCACTCTGCCCGGACTACTGGAGATTCTCACAGACAATGCCAGTCTTTTCGACCTGATCGCCAACCATTACAGCATCGCAACCGGTATTGAGAAGCTCAAAATCACCGCAGGAATAGCGGGGCTCCAAGAAGCAAACCTTCTCGGTTATATCGTTGGAGCCCCCGTGAGCGTTGTCGAGCACGTCACATATGCCTGCGATGAAATGCCGCTCCACTATTCAAAAACCGTTTGGCGAGCAGACGCATCGTCCTTCGAGTTCAGCATCTCAAAAGATGGACGCCTTCTCTAGCCCAAAATCCCCAGGACGCCGAGCACAATACCCGCAGCGAGAATGCCCACAATCTGCCAAATAATTTTGACCTGTTTCTTATTGCAAAGACACATGATCCCGAACGCGCAGAGCGGCAAAAGAGCCGGGAATATCCCATCGAGCGTTTCCTGCAACTTAAACGCGGTGTCGCCGAAGTTAAGAGCGAGCGGAGTGGTAACTGCAACGGTGGTCGCCACCATTCCACCAACTACCATTAGTCCCACAATCGCCAGGCCGGACGTAACTTTGTGCATTACATCAGAATCGTTCAGCTTCGAAATCATGCCACTGCCAAGCGAATAACCATACTGAAGCCCAAACCAGCGGATCAGGATCGTTGGGACATTATAAAGAAGCAGGAACAGGATTGGGCCGAGCAGACTGCCCGAAAGGCAAAGTCCTGTCACAACGCCCGTCGCAATCATGCGAAGCGTACTGGCAATCAGTGAATCTCCAATACCGGAAAGCGGAGCCATAAGCGATGCTTTCATGGCGTTAATTGAGGCGGTGTCAAAGTCCTGATTGTTGGCGTTCTCCTCCTCCATGGAGGCCACAATGCCGGCGACCAGAGGATTAAACGTAACTTGAATATTGTAGAACTCAAGATGACGCTTATATGCCTCGATCCGGTCTTCAGGCTTATCGTATAACCGCTTGATTACCGGAATCATGTCGTAGCAGAAACCAACGTTCATTTGTCGGTCAAAGCTCCACATGATGTTGAGTGGAAAGCTACGCCAAAATAACGCCTTTAAGTCTTTCTTGGTTATTCTCTTATCGGTCGATTTATTTGACTCCGGCGAGAGCTCAAGAACATCATTAGAATTCGTTGTCATCGTCAACCTCCTTAGCGACCGCCGCACTGGCAGGCATAAAAATGTGAGCCATATTGAGAATCCCAATCAGGATCAGCGAAAACGCCACGATACCGATCGTCGGAATGTTTAGATAGGCACTCAGCAAGAAGCCTCCAAAGAATAGGAAGCTCAGCTCCTTGGTGGACAGGATTGACATAAGCTGCGCAAATCCAAGCGCGGGCAGAATACCCGTTGCGATCGTAAGCCCATTCGTAAGCCAATCAGGAATGGCGTCAATCAGTGCCTGAACAGCATCATTTCCAACGTAAAAAGCCACGCCGCAAATCAAGCCAAGCGCAATGATGTAGAGAATTCCATTGGTCCACATAGCGGCTGCAATCGTTTTGGGGTCGTCTTTTTCGGCGCCACGATCAGCCCAGACAGCCATAGGAGGCGTAACAACGCTATACATAAGGCTGTCAAACATGCCGGCAAGCACCGCAGTGGGCATAGCAATAGTCAGAGCGGTCTCGGGACCCGCACCCATAGTAATCGCAAAGGCTGTTCCCAAAACTGAACCAACAATTACGTTGGGCGGCACGGCAGCACCAACCTGCCAGACCCCCATGAACGCGAGTTCGAGCTGGAAACCAACAATAACGCCAGTCGGAATATCACCCAAAAAAATACCGACAATCGCTCCGAGGACAATCGGCCGCTCGACCATCGCAGTACCGAGTAAATAATCCGATTGACCTATCGCAGCGGCAAGACCAACCAGAAAAGCTTGAAGCAGCATATTTCTCCCTCTTCCTACAAATCAAAACTTGTTACGATGCGTTTTTTCTCGCTAGCAACCTGCCTTACCTCGAATTCGATTCCATCAGCCATGGCTTTCTTAATTTCATTAATATCGGATTGGGAAAGGCGCACAGCAGGGCCAAGCTCCTTTACGCTATCCCCCAACGGTCGAGCGCCGCCTAAATTCACAGACGTTATTTTTGGACACGCACGCGCAACTTCACAGGCGTCATGTACATTTCCCGCAACAACAATTAGCTCGTATTTATCCACCGCGCTTCCGTTAAGGGCCACGATGGAATCTTCTACACTTTTGACAACCAATTTGGCATCAGCGGGTTTTGCAATTCGCAGCGCTTGAATTCGCTCTTTGCTTGCGGCGTACTCATCTGAAACCACAAGAATAGCGTTTGCTTCAAGCGTTGGATACCAAGAGAACACGGTCTGCCCATGCACTAACCGGCTATCGACGCGACACAGTTTAATCATTTTGCCCCTTTCTCGACTTGAACACAGACAGTCATCCTTGACTGCTAATGGCATATTACGTCATATGACGTAATATGCCATTACATAATATCTTGAACGGTTGAATATCACCGCTAAATGGTATTTATCTCTAAAAACAGGAGGTGCAATCCGTCTAGACACAGTGCGTCGGGGCAAGAGGGGCCGAGTTTCCTCCTGAGCGACTCTGCTTGCAGCCGGAGCGAAAGGGGGAAACTCGGCCCCTCCCGCCCCGGCCGGCCAGGTCAACTACACCGTGTACTGCGGCAGGTCCTGCAGGGCGATGACGTCCATGCCCATGTCGTTGGCGCTGCCGTGACCCTGCTGGTCTTCGCGCACGGCCTCGATGGCACTCACGTACGTGTTGGCGGCAGACATCGCCGTCACGCAGGTCACGCCGCGGCGCACCGCCTCGGTACGCAACAGATAGCCGTCGCCACGCGAACCCGGGCCGTACGGCGTGTTGATGATTACCGCAATCTTGCCATCGGCGATCAGGTCACCGATGTTGGGACGCTCGCCGTCGTGCGGGCCGCTAATCTTCTCCACGACCTCGCAGGTCACGTTGCCGCCGCGCAGCACGCGCGCCGTGCCCTCGGTGGAGCAGATATCAAAGCCCAGGTAGCGCAGGATACGCGCGACCGAAAGGATGTGGCGCTTGTCACGGTCGCACACGCTGATGAACACCTTGCCGGCGCTCGGGTCGGGCAGCTTGTAGTCAATCGCCAGCTGCGTCTTGGCATATGCCTCGGGATAGCTCTTGGCGATACCCATGACCTCGCCCGTCGACTTCATCTCGGGCCCCAGGATAACGTCGGCACCGGGGAAACGACCCCAGGGCATAACGGCTTCCTTCATGCAGAACCAATCGAGCTGACGCTCGTCGCTCGGCAGGCCCAGGATGGCGATGGAATCGCCCGCCATGATACGCGCCGCACACTTGGCCAGCGGCACGCCGGTGGCCTTGGAGATAAACGGCACGGTGCGGCTGGCACGCGGGTTGGCCTCGATCACGTAAACGGTCTCGCCCTTGATGGCGTACTGCACGTTGACCAGGCCGCGTACGCCCAGCGCCATCGCGATGCGGCGCGTGGTCTCGCGAAGCTTTGCCTGCAGGCTCTCGCTAAAGCTGAACGGCGGGATGCAGGTCGCAGAGTCGCCGGAGTGAATACCGGCCTCCTCGATATGCTCCAGAATGCCGCCGATGTAGACCTCTTCGCCATCGCACAGGGCGTCGACATCGGACTCGATCGCACCCTCCAGGAAGCGGTCCAGATACACCGGGTAGTCGGGGCTAATGCGCGCGGCCTCGGCCATGTAATCGCGCAGATGCTCGGCATCGTAGGCGATCATCATGCCGCGGCCGCCCAGCACGTAGCTCGGACGCACCAGCAGCGGGTAGCCGATATGCGCGGCCACGGCCTCGGCCTCCTCAAACGAGGTGGCCTGACCCGCCGGCGGGTACATGATGCCCAGCTTGTCGAGCAGGGCGGCAAAGCGCTCGCGGTCCTCGGCAAAGTCGATGGCATCGGGCTTGGTGCCCATGATGTTGACGCCACTCTCCTCGAGCATGCGCGCCAGCTTAAGCGGGGTCTGGCCGCCAAGCGTCACCACGACGCCGTCGGGACGCTCAACATCGATAACGTCCATGACGTCCTCGTAGGTAAGCGGCTCAAAGTAAAGGCGGTCGGACGTGTCGTAGTCGGTCGAAACGGTCTCGGGATTGCAGTTGACCATGATGGTCTCAAAGCCGCGGGCCGCCAGCGCGTAGCTCGCGTGCACGCAGCAGTAATCGAACTCGATACCCTGGCCAATGCGGTTGGGGCCGGCGCCCAGGATCATCGCCTTGGGCTTGTCCGCCGGCGTGGTCTCGTCGGGAGCCACGCACTTCTTGGCATCCGGGCTCGTGCGGTAGATGTTCTCGTACGTCTTGTAGTGGTACTCCGTGGCGCTCGAGAACTCCGCAGCGCAGGTATCGACCGTCTTCATGCTGGGAACCACGCCAAGGCCCTTGCGATAGGCGCGCACAAAGCGCTCGTCCGAGCCGGTCAACGCGGCGATCTCGGCGTCGCTCGTGCCGTACTGCTTGAGCAGGCGCATCGCGTCGGCGTCGATATCCTCCACACGCAGGCCGCGGATGCTCTCCTGGACCTGCACCATGTCGTTGATGCGGTTGAGATACCACGGGTCGATGCCGCAGGTGGCATGGATGCGAGCGATGTCCCAGCCACGGCGCAGGGCCTCGACCACAAAGAAGATGCGGTGCTCGGTCGGCGTGGCCACGGCTTGAGCGAGCTCGTCGTCGCTCAGCTTATCGGCACCCTCCTTGCCACCGGCGCAGATACCCTGGTGACCGTCCTCCAGCGAGCGCATGGCCTTGCCAAAGGCCTCCTCAAAGGTGCGGCCAATCGCCATAATCTCGCCCACTGCCTTCATGCGCGTGGTGAGCGTGGGGTCGGTACCCTTGAACTTCTCGAAGGCAAAGCGCGGCACCTTGACCACACAGTAGTCAATCGTGGGCTCAAAGCAGGCGGGCGTTGCCTTGGTAATGTCGTTGACGATTTCGTCGAGCGTGTAGCCCACAGCCAGGCGCGCGGCGGCCTTGGCGATGGGGAAACCCGTTGCCTTGGAGGCCAGTGCGGACGAGCGGCTCACGCGCGGGTTCATCTCGATGACGATCAAGCGACCGGTGCTGGGGTTCACGGCAAACTGCACGTTGGAGCCACCGGTCTCGACGCCGATCTTCTCCAGAATGGCGAGCGAGGCCACGCGCATGCGCTGATACTCCAGGTCGGAGAGGGTTTGCGCCGGCGCCACGGTGATGGAGTCGCCGGTATGCACACCCATGGGGTCGAGGTTCTCGATGGAGCACACGATGATGCCGTTGCCGGCGTGGTCACGCATGACCTCCATCTCATACTCTTTCCAGCCCTCGATGGACTCCTCAACCAGCACCTCGTGGGCAGGTGAGAGCTCCAGGCCCTGGCTCACGATGGAGACGAGCTCCTCGTGAGTATGCGCGATGCCACCACCGGCGCCGCCGAGGGTAAAGCTCGGACGCAGCACGCAGGGATATCCCACGCGCTCGGCGATGGCCTCGGCGTCTGCCACGCTGTAGGCATAGCCCGAGCGCGCGACCTCCAGGCCGATCTCGGCCATGGCCTCGTTAAAGAGCTTGCGGTCCTCGCCGCGCTCGATGGCGGCAAGGTCGCAGCCGATCATCTCGACGCCGTACTTGTCGAGCGTGCCGTCTTTCGCCAGCTCGACGGCGGCGTTCAGACCGGTCTGGCCGCCCAGCGTGGGCAGCAGCGCGTCCGGGCGCTCTTTCTTGATTACGCGCTCGATAAACTCGGCAGTGATGGGCTCGACATAGGTGCGGTCGGCCAAGCCCGGGTCGGTCATGATGGTCGCCGGGTTGGAGTTGACCAGGATGACCTCAAAGCCATCCTCCTTGAGCACCTTGCAGGCCTGGGCGCCGGAGTAGTCGAACTCGCAGGCCTGGCCAATAACAATGGGGCCCGAACCGATAACGAGGATGCGCTTGATGTCAGTACGTTTCGGCATGTTAGTTCTCCTCGGTCTCAGCGGTCTCGGACTCAGCAAAGTTCCAGCCGGCAAGGCGGTCCTTCGCGGTATCGATGTCCAGGTAGTTCTCCTCGCCGTCCATGAGTCGCGTAAAGGCGGTAAAGAGATAGTGGGCATCGGTGGGGCCAGGCGAAGCCTCGGGGTGGTACTGGACCGAGAAGCACGGGGCGTCGAGCAGCTGGATGCCCTCGGCGGTGCCGTCGTTGAGGTTCACATGCGTCAGGCGAATGCGACCAAAGCGCTCGTTCATCACGACCGGCGCGATTCCGCGGCGCACCCAGGCGCGCAGATCTCCATCGGCCGCATGCTCGGTCTCGCCGCCCGAAAGCTCGGGGACAAGCTTGCCCAGACTGGGGAACAGCAGGCCAAAGCCGTGGTTTTGCGCGGTGATCTCCACGCGGCGGCTCACCAGGTTCATGACCGGCTGGTTGCCGCCGCGGTGACCGAACTTAAGCTTTTCCATCTGGGCGCCGCAGGCCAGGCTGATCATCTGGTGACCAAGACAAATACCAAAGACCGGCACCTTGCCGATCAGCTGCTGCACCTGCTCGTAGGTCTCCACCACGGCGTCGGGGTCGCCGGGGCCATTGGACAAAAAGACACCGTCGGGATTCATGTCGAGCACCTCACTCGCGGGCGTATCCCACGGCACGACGGTAAGGTCGCAGCCGGCGCGGACCAGCCCCTCCAGAATACCGCGCTTCACACCGCAGTCGTAGGCGACCACCTTGTGACGGGCAGGAGCGGCAGCCGCAAGTGCAAAGTCATGCGTGGCAGGCAGGTCGACGGCGGCAAAGGCGTGGGGCTCAGGGCAGCTCACGGTCTTGACCAGGTTCTCGCCTACCAGCGTGGGCGCTGCGGCCAGACGCTCGGCAAGCTCGTCGACGTCGAAGATCTCGGTCGAGATAATGCCCATCTTGGAACCATTATCGCGCAGATGGCGCACCAGGGCGCGGGTGTCGACACCCTCGATAGCGACGATGCCGTGAGCGCGCAGGTACTCCGGCACGCTGACGGCCGAGCGCCAGTTAGAAGGCGTGGCGCACATGTCGCGAACGATCATGCCGCGCATAGCCGGAGCGCTCGCAGGGCGCACGGCGTCGCCGGGGAAGGCCGACTGGACGTCGGTCTCGTCGATACCGTAATTGCCGATCTGCGGATAGGTCATGGTTACGATTTGGCCGGCATAACTCGGGTCGGTCATGACCTCAAAGTAGCCCTCGAGCGAGGTGTTGAAGCAGACTTCGCCGGTCGCGGTGCCCTCGGCGCCGCATGCACGTCCATAAAAAATGGTCCCATCCTCAAGATACAGGATGCAGGGACCACAGGTGCCCTTGCTGGTTTTGGCCAGCATACGCTGGCAAAGCTCGCTGGGCGCGAAGGTGCGGGCGGCAGCGCCCGCGGTATGGTTGTTCGCCATAGTTCTCCTTCCCGGTCTCACAGGACCGGCTTAAAGGTGTGTAGTTAGGCCTCGCGGTATTGTAACCGTAAGCATGCCTCATGGCGTTAATTTCATCGAAATGTTTACGAAATGATAATTATGACTTTCTATGCATAATGATTTTTCTAGGACGGGGATTAAAAATCATCCCGCGGGGCTTGTGGCTCACGCGGGATGATGACGTCTTACTTTTTCTTATCCTGCTCCAGCAGTTTGGACGGTGTGCGATCGGGCTTGCCGCCGCGGAAAATCTCGCGGCCATGCAGACGATGCTCCAGGTCACGTTCGGCCTTTTCCTCGTCAATCTTGGTCTGGCTCACCACCGGGTCCTCAATCAACGACGACACCGAGTTCACCTGCTTCTGAATGCGCTCGGCGATGGTGTCATCCATACTCACGATGCGCATCTTCCAGTCGATACTCGTGGCGTTGGATGAGCTCTTGGTCCACACGAACGTCAAAATGGCGCTCTGGTGGCCGCGCGCGGGGAACATGCCAAAGAAGGAATCGTGCTGAATGTTGCTATTCTCGTCGATATAGGCGTGAACGTTATACACCACGCGGTCGATCTTATCGTTGAGCAACGCGTTGGTCGCAAGCGCCGCGGCCTGAATCTGCCCGTTGGACAGCAGCTCGAGCTCGTTGGCAGACGATGTGTCCAACACCGTCACCTCGACCGTGCCCGTGCGTTCATCGGCTTCATCGACGGTAAAATCGAGCGGGAACTGCGTAAAGCCATTGCCCCACTCAAGGCCGCCCTTCAGCGCGGTCGAAACGGTATCGACCGAAACGCTCTCGGACAGGTTGGCGGTGTTCAGACGACGCATCACGCCGTAGCCAATCTGCATGCCCACGATCAGCACCAAAATACCGATGACCACGGCCATCGCGGTCTTCGTAATGGTATGGCTCACCTGCGAGCCCGAAGGATCGTCCTCGGACAGCGGGTCGATATGTTTTGCCTGGCTCGCGCGGTCCTCGCTGCGCAGCTGCGCTAGCGCCGCTTTGTCACCGCGCTTGACGGCGGCCTCTTTCTCGCGCATGCGCTCGGTACGCTTTTTGGCAAGCGTAGGATCCAAGACGCCGGATGCATCGATTTCGGAGAATAACTCCGTCACTTCTTCCGGAGTCAAAGGGTTCTTATCAGCCATGATCTTCCTGTCATATCAATCAGTCGAGCTCGTGCGCACGCGCACCTTCGAACTGCATTCGATAGTAACGGGCATAGGTGCCGCCACGGGCGAGAAGCTCCTCGTGCGTGCCACGCTCCACAACGCGACCATGCTCAACGGTCGCAATCTCATCGGCATGCTTAATGGTCGAAAGACGGTGGGCGATGATAATCGTGGTGCGGCCGCGTGCCAGCTCTTCGAGTGACTCCTGCACCGCCTCCTCGCTCTCGTTATCCAAAGCACTCGTCGCCTCGTCCAAAATCAGGATCTTGGGGTTCTTGAGAAACACGCGCGCGATGGCAACGCGCTGCTTCTGTCCGCCCGAAAGACGGCTGCCGCGCTCGCCCACCACGGTGTCGTAGCCCTGCGGAAGCGACTCGATAAAGGCATCGATGTTGGCGCGACGGGCGGCCTCGGCGATCTCTTCTGCCGTAGCGCCCGGCTTGCCGTAGGCGATGTTCTCGCCAATCGTACCGTCAAACAGGTAGACATCCTGCTGCACCAGGCCGATGGCGCGACGCAGGCTCTGCTGCGTCACATCACGCACGTCCTGGCCGTCGATGCTAATGGATCCGGCAGCCACGTCATAAAAGCGCGGCAGCAGCGAACAGGTCGTGGACTTGCCACCGCCCGAAGGGCCAACCAAAGCGATGGTCTGCCCGGGCTTGATGGACAGGTCCATATGGTCGATAACGGGACGCTCGTCGGCATCGCCCTCGCCCAGCTCGACATCCTCGTAGTTAAAGCACACGTCGTGATACTCCACGGCGCCGGCAGTCACCTGCAGATCCGTAGCGCCCGGCTTGTCCTGGATATCCGGCGCGGTCGAAAGCACCTCGTCCATACGCTTAAAGCCGGCGATAGCCTTCTGATACGTTTCGGCCGAATTGACGAGTGTCTCGAGCGGCGTGCAGAACAGCGAAATATAGAGTGCAAAGGTCGCCATATCGACCGCCTGCAGCTGTCCCTGGGCGACCAGCCAGCCGCCCAGCAGCACCACGATCACATAGAGCACACCAGAGAGCAGGCCATACGTCGCGGTATAGACGCCCATGGCGTGATACATGTTCTCCTTGGACGAAAGATAGCGATTGTTGGAGACGCGGAACTTGGCACGCTCGGTCTCCTCGTTGGCAAAGCTCTTGACTACGCGCATGCCCGCCAGCGAATCCTGCAGCTGCGCATTGATGCCACTGATCTTTTTGCGGTTGTCGCTAAAGACCTCGCGCATACGCATGTTCTGCCAAAACATGATGACCGCAAACGCCGCCGTCACCACAGCCATGGCAAGTGCCAGCACCGGGGCGATGGTAAAGAGGATCACAAACGAGCCGATAATCTCGATGCCGCAGATGATGATCCACTCGGGCACGTGATGCGCCGCCTCGCAGATATCGAACAGATCGTTGACCACGCGGCTCATCATGTCGCCCGAACTGTTGCGGTCGAAGTACGCAAAGCTAAAGCGCTCATACTGGTCGAACAGGTCCTCGCGCATTTTGGACTCCATGCGCGCACCCATCACGTGACCCCAATAGCTCACAAAGTAGCGGCAGGCGCAGCGGACGGCATACATCAGCACCAAGCCCACCGCGATCATGCCGAGCGCCTGCATAATGGCAGCCTGACCCTGAGTAAACAGCCCACCGGTCAAATTGCGCAGGATAATGGGAAACGCCAGGTCAATGGCGGCAAGCACCAGAGCACAAACAGTATCAGCAACAAAAAGCCCCATCTGGGGCTCGTAATACGAAAGAAACCTCTTCAGCATGTGATCCTCAAAGAAATATCAGCAACGTAAGGCCCTGGAACAAAGCAATCAGTAGTACTTGTCCCAGGGCTATCCCCACTCGTTAAAACTCCGTGCCCCCAAGGCGGTGCGCGATGCTATCGCAGGCCAAGGCGCCTACGACGGTCTTGGCGTCTTCGATCTTGCCGTCGAGCACGGCGTCGATCAGCTCGTGCAGCGGCACGAGGTCCACGTTGACAAACTCGTCATCATCGGGGTTGGGTGCATCGAACTCGAGCTTGGTGGCCAGGTAGATGTGAATGATCTCGTCACAGAAGCCACAGGACGTGACAATCGACGTCAAAAAGCGAATGCGACCAGCCCTAAAGCCCGTCTCCTCATGCAGCTCGCGCTTGGCGCAATCGAGCGGGTCCTCGCCTGGATCGAGCTTGCCGGCGGGAATCTCGACCGTCACGCGGTCGATGGCGGTGCGGTACTGACGCACCAGTACGATCTTGCCGCTCTCGGTCAGTGCCACAACAGCCGCCGCACCCGGATGGCGAACGATATCGCGGGCGCTGCGGCGACCGTTGGGCAGCTCAACCTCAAGACGGTGGACATCGAGGATCTTGCCCTTCCAGGCGCACTCCTCCGAAAGAATCTTCTCGTGCAGCTCGGCATCGTGCGGGTCGTCATCGCCCAGTAGCAGCGCCGGCTCGTCAGCGACCTCGCCACCAGGCTCGCCCTCGGCGTGCCCATACACGCGGCTGTCCTCTTCGACGATCTGCGCGTCCACGAGCTCTTCGTTCTTCTCGTCCATCCGTCTCATTCCTCTCGGATTTTAGGCATCCCAGGCGTCGCGGCCGCGCAGCGCGCGCAGGCCGATGTCGTGACGCAGGGTCTTGCCCTCAAAATCAATCTTCTCGCAGGCCTCGTAGGCAAGGTTGCGGGCGTTCTCAAACGTATCGCCCAGCGCGGTCACGGCAAGCACACGGCCGCCGTTGGTCACGAGCCGGCCGTCCACCACGGCGGTGCCGGCATGGTACACGGTCACGTTCTCCATGGCCTCGGCGTCGGCGATGCCGGTGATGACTTTGCCCTTCTCGTAGCTGCCGGGATAGCCCGCGCTCGTCAGAACAACAGCCACGGCCCACTCGTCACGCCAGTCGAGCTCAATCTGATCAAGCTCGCAGTTGGCGCAGGCGAGCATAACCTCGACCAGGTCGTTCTTGAGGCGCGGCAGCACGACCTGCGTCTCGGGGTCGCCAAAGCGGGCGTTGAACTCCAGCACCTTGGGGCCGGCGGGGGTGAGCATAAAGCCGCCATACAGGCAGCCGCGGTAGTCGATGCCCTCGGCAGCGAGCTCGGCCACGGTCTGCTCCATGACTTTCACCATGGTGGCGTGCTCCTCGTCGGTCACGATGGGTACCGGGCTGTAAACGCCCATGCCACCGGTGTTGGGACCCTTGTCGCCCTCGAGCGCACGCTTGTGGTCCTGCGAAGTGGCCATGGGGCGCACGGTCTTGCCGTCGGTAAAGGCCAGCAGCGAGCACTCGGGGCCGGTCAGCATCTCCTCAATGACCACGGTATTGCCGGCATCGCCAAAGGTGCCGCCAAAACACTCGCGCACGGCCTCTTCGGCCTGCTCGAGCTCAGTCGCCACGATAACGCCCTTGCCCGCGGCAAGGCCGTCGGCCTTCACGACCAGCGGGGCGCCCTGCTCGCGCACGTAGGCGAGAGCCGAAGCCTCGTCGGTAAACGAACCATAGGCCGCCGTCGGAATGCCCGCACGCTCCATGAGCTGCTTGGAGAACAGCTTGGAGCCCTCCATCTGGGCGCCCTCGGCACCCGGGCCAAAGCAGGGAATACCCGCCGCGCGCACGGCGTCGGCCACGCCCGCCACGAGCGGAGCCTCGGGGCCAATTACCACGAGTCCGCATCCGTGGCTCTGCGCAAACGCCGCCACGGCCGCAGGATCGCAGTCGTCGAGAACAACGTTCTCGCCGCAGCTCGCGGTGCCGCCGTTACCCGGCGCGATGTAGAGCTTGCCGGCGCGCGGTGATGCTGCGAGCTTAGCTGCCAAAGCATGCTCACGGCCGCCGCTGCCCAACAACAGGATGTCGATGGTTTGAGTGTCCGCCTTCAAGGGTGCCTCCTCTATGGATGAACGGCCCGCTCCGCGCGAGCCCTTTGCAAGCAAATATACCCCTCGGCCGCCCGTCCGGGCTGCAAAGGGGTATATCGCAATAACCAAATAGTCCCGATTACTTCCAGAATCGGTTGATGATCTGCTCGCGACCAGCGCCAACGCCAATGAACGTCACGCGGGTGTGTGCCAGATCCTCGATAAACGCCACGTAGTCCTGAGCCTCCTGCGGCAGCTCCTCAAAGCTGCGGCAGCCGGTGATATCGCACTTCCAGCCAGGAAGCTCCTCGTAGATGGGCTTGGCGTGCTCAAAGCGAACCTGATGCTCGGGCACGCTGGTATAGCGCTCACCATCGACGTCGTAGGCCACGCACACCTTGATGGTGTCAAAAGCCGAAAGCACGTCGAGCTTGGTCATGGCGATATCGGTGAGGCCGTTGACGCGCGAGGCGTAGTTGGCGATGGGGCCGTCGAACCAGCCGCAGCGACGACGGCGACCGGTGGTCACGCCGTACTCGTAGCCCTCCTCGGTCAGCGTGTGACCGGCCTCGGACTCATAGGAAAGCTCGGTGGGCATGGGGCCCGAACCGACGCGGGTGATATAGGCCTTCATGACGCCCAGTACGCGGTCGACGTTCTTCATACCGACGCCGGAGCCGGTGATGGCGCCGCCGGCGGTGCAGTTGGAAGACGTCACGTACGGATAGGTACCGTGGTCGATGTCGAGCAGCGTCGCCTGGGCGCCCTCAAACAGCAGGTCCTTGCCCTCGTCAATCATGTTGTTGAGCAGCAGACTCGTCTCGGTGATGTAGGGACGCAGGCGCTCGGCCATCGGCAGGTACTCATCGCAAATCTGGTCCACGGTGTAGGTGGGCAGATTGTAGATGAGCTCGAGCTCGGGGTTCACGCGGGCGAGAGCGGTCTCCAGCTTGTCGCGGAACAGCGTCTCGTCCAGCAAGTCCTGCATGCGCAGACCAATGCGGGCCATCTTGTCCTGATAGCACGGACCGATACCGCGCTTGGTGGTACCGATGTTCTTCTTGCCGAGCTTCTGCTCAAAGGCGCCATCCAGATCAATGTGGTACGGCATGATGACATGCGCGTTTCCGCTAATCTTGAGGTTCTTGGTGGTGATGCCGTCGGCCTCGAACATGTCGATCTCCTCAAGGACAACCTTGGGGTTGACGACGCAGCCGTTACCGATCACCGACACGTGGTCGGAATACATGATGCCGGAGGGCACCTGGTGCAGGCCGTACTTCTTGCCGTTGACGACGATGGTGTGACCGGCGTTGTTGCCGCCCGAGTAGCGCACGACGGCATCGAAGTCGCCGGCGACCAGATCGCAAATCTTACCCTTGCCCTCATCGCCCCACTGGGCACCGACCAAAACGGTTGACGGCATGTTTACTCCTTACATTCATGGACTGTCTACGCACCACGCCGGCACGCAGAAGCACAAAACATTCCCAGTATACCCGTGCAACGGGCGCCTGTCCTACTCCTCGGCATGCGCCCCATCAAGCTCATAGAACTTGGTGGATGCCGGCAGGAACATCAGGTCGACGTCGCCGATCGGGCCCGAACGGTTCTTGGCCACGACGATACGCGTAACGCCCTCGTCGGGTCGATCGTCGCGCGAGGCCTCGGCCTCGTCGGCGGAACGGTCCAAGAACATAACGATATCGGCGTCCTGCTCGATGGAGCCCGATTCACGAAGGTCGGAAAGCTGCGGGCGCTTGCCGGTACGGGATTCGACCTGACGTGAGAGCTGCGACAGCGCGATGAGCGGGATCTTGAGCTCCTTGGCCATGATCTTCAAACCACGCGACATCTCCGAAACCTCGACGGTACGGCTCTCGGAACGACGGCCCGGCGGAGGACTCACCAGCTGCAGGTAGTCCAGGATGATGATTGCCTTCTCCTTGTTATGGAGCATGCGGCGGCTCTTGGCGCGAATCTCGGTCACTGTGGTGCCGGGCGTATCGTCAATCAGAATATCGAGCTTGGACAAGGTCTGCGTGGCCTCGTTGATATTGGCCCACTGCTCGGGGCTGATGCGGCCCATGCGGAAGTCACTGATCGAGATCATGGCGTAGGCGCAAATCAGACGCTGGGCAATTTCCTTGCCCGACATCTCCAGCGAGAAGAAGCCGACGGTATAACCAGCAGCGGCAGCGTTGAGCGCCAGATTCAGAGCGAACGACGTCTTACCCACGGCAGGACGGGCACCGATGATGATGAGCTGGCCTTCGCGAAAACCCATGAGCATGCGGTCGAGCGACGGGAAGCCCGTGGGCACGCCCGCAGCCTGGCCACCGGCCTGGCACACTTCCTCGGCCTCGTTATAGGCCTCGACCATAAACTCGGTCAGCGTCTTGTAGCTCGACTTGACCTCGCGTGCCGTGACCTTGAGCAGCTTGCTCTCGGCCAGCTCGACAACCTCTTTGGTGTCGGTGGGGGCGTTATATGCCAGCGCGTTGATCTCGTTGGTGGCGCCGATCAGCTCACGCAGCATCGAATCGCGGCGAACGATGGCGGCATGGTGCTGCCAGTTGACGAGCGACAGGGTCTGACCCATCAACTCCAAAATGTACGCTTCGCCGCCCACGGCATCGAGCTTGTTGATGCTTCGCAGGTAATCGATCAGCGAGATGGAGTCGATGGGAATGCGGCTGTTGTACATATCGACCATCGCGGTATAGATGGTCTTATGAATGGGCCGGTAGAAGTCATCGGGCTGCAGCTCGACCTGGGCCTCCTCGACCACCTCGGGCGATAGCAGCATAGCGGCCAGTACATTGGCCTCTGCATCTTGGTTTTGGGGAAGACCCAACTTTGAGCCGCGGTCCTCAACCGTCAGCCCGGTCTCCCTATCGTCATATGCCATGAGCATCCTCATTCATATCGCTTGCGAGCATCCATAGTATCAGCCACGGTCCCAAAACACGCCGCACGCGGCCAATCATCACCGAACCAAACGGATGAACGGTCCTGTACACAGGACTTCGACGCGACGTTCACTATGACACTCACTCAGCGCAAAAAAACAAAAGGGCGCCCTGGTTTCCCAGAGCGCCCTTCTTAGAACAAGATTGTTGCGTTGCAGCAAATGCTACTCGGCAGCAGCCTCAGTCTCGACCTCGGCGGTCTCGGCCTCGGCGACCTCAGCGGCCTCCTCGACCTCAGCCTCGGCAGCGAGCTCCTCGGCGGTAACGCCGACGAGAACGACAACCTCGGCCTTGATCTCGCGGTACAGCGAGATGGCAACGGTGTGGGCACCGGCAACCTTGATGGGCTTACCGAGCTCGACGCGCTTACGGTCGATGTCCATACCGAGCTGAGCCTTGATGGCATCAGCGATCATAGCGGCGGTAACGGAGCCAAAGAGGATGCCCTCGTCGCCGACCTTGACGTCAACGGTGACCGTCTTGCCCTCGAAGGCAGCCTTGGTCTCGTTGGCGGTAGCCAGACGGACGGCCTCGCGCTTGGCGATGTTGTTGCGACGCTCGTCAAGCTGCTTGAGGTTGCCCTTGGTGGCGGCAACAGCGAGCTTCTTGGGGAACAGGAAGTTCTCAGCGTAACCCTGAGCGACCTCTACGACGTCACCCTCGCCGCCCTTGCCCTTGATCTCATCGAGAAGAATAACCTTCATGATGTGTCTCCCTTCTTAGCCGCGGTCGCGGTTGCCACGAGAGGAAACCACGGGGACGGTATACGGCAGGAGAGCCATCTCGCGGGCGCGCTTGATGGCGTTGGCGATGTCATGCTGATGCTGCGTGCAAGCGCCAGTGACGCGACGGGGCTTGATCTTGCCACGGTCGGTCATGTACTTACGGAGAAGCTGAGTGTCCTTATAGTCGATGAACTCAGTGTTCTCCTTGCAGAACTGGCAGTACTTACGACGCGGCTGACGTGCAGAAAAATCATTAGCCATGTCAAAATACCTTTCATTTGGCAACTTCGGCGAACCGAAGCCGCCTCTCACTCAAAAATAGGTGAACAACCCTTAGAACGGGATGTCCTCATCGTAGACGTCGACCGCGGGCGGCGTAGCCACCGGTGCGGCAGGACGTGCTGCGGGCGCGGGAGCTGCGGGGGCGTAACCGCCCTGATCGTAGCCACCCTGGCCACCACGGGAGCTCATAAACTCGATCTCATCGACGATGACCTCAAGCTTGCTCCGGCGCTGGCCGTCGCGCTCCCAAGAGCTGTAGCGCAGCTTGCCCTCGATCGCGACCTTGTTTCCCTTTGCCAGGAAACGGCTCACGGCCTCGGCGCGGGTGCCGAACATGGTGCAGTCGACAAAGTTGGGATAGTCCTCCCACTCGCCAGTCTGCGCGTTGCGGCGACGATCGTTCACGGCGACGCCAAAGGACAGAACCTGGGTTCCGCCGGCGGTGGCGCGCAGCTCGGGATCGCGGGTGAGGTTACCGGTGATGTTCACTCGATTGATGCTCATAACTCACTACTCTCCTCTTGGGGCACAAGCCCAGTCCAAAACGACAGTCTTACTCCTGGTCGTCGCGACGGACGATCATGTGGCGGACCACAGCGTCGGTGATGCGCAGGACGCGATCAAGCTCGGCGATCTGGGTAGGATCTGCGTGGAAGTTGATGAGGGTGTAGTCACCATCGGTGAGGTCGTTGATCTCGTAGGCGAGCTTGCGCTTGCCCCACTCGTCAACGGAGTCGACCTTGCCAGCGCCCTCAGCGATCGTGGTATCGATACGCTTCATAACAGCGAGACGAGTCTCGGGGTCGAGCGACGGGTCAACAAAGAACAGCAGTTCATAAGCCTTCATATTGTCACCTCCTCTGGGCAAATGTGGCTTCAGGTCGTGAAGGTGCGCCTGAAGCAGGAAAAGACTTGGTAATAATATCTTTCAACCTCCCAGGCTGCAAGAATATGCAGCTACAACCTCATGACCTCCACATATGCCCATACTCGCACGACGTTTCATGCGCATTCCAACCAAATGCCGACCAAAAGCTTGACGGATCTGTGGACAAGATACGGTGCCGTGGGGACAAGCTGAGCCAAGCCACAGGTCAACGGGCACAAGGCTGTGGTCGCAAAATGCATACCAGTGGTCCACAACACCACCCAAAGATTTTTATATTCATTGCCAAGTCACTTATGAATACCCCTTTTGAACAATTGAGTTGATCAACCACGCTGGTCGGAAGCCGTTTTTTTGGCACTTCAAACCCCACTGCAACGCCAAGCGCGGCCGAGCGTTTTAAAAAATGCCAACTTTTCTGTTTGCACTTTGCGATTCCTCGTGTATACTGACTTTCGCATTTAACGGAGAGTTGTCCGAGTGGCCGAAGGAGCACGATTGGAAATCGTGTAGGCGTCAAAAGCGTCTCCAGGGTTCAAATCCCTGACTCTCCGCCAGTTAATTCCAAAGCAGGCCTTCGAGCCTACTTTGTTTTTACCCCACGCGGAGGGGTGGCAGAGTGGTTGAATGCGGCGGTCTCGAAAACCGTTTGGCCTGTATAAGGTCACGAGGGTTCGAATCCCTCCTCCTCCGCCATTAGATGGTATGAGCCCCAGCAATGGGGCTTTTTTTGTTATCGAAATACGTCTCGATCCCACGCTTCCCCAAACATGTACGTCACCCTCCAAAACCGACATTTTTCGACATCTTTGAAGGCTGACGTACACGTTTGGATTGAGTTCACGGGAGTGGCACTATTCGGAAGGTGCCTCTTCGTCTCGCATGCCCTTCCAGTTGCGGATAAGCGCCTTGCGTAGTTCGTTTTGCTCTCGCTGGTACCCGGTGTCGGTACAGCGAGGCATGCCGAGTGCTTCGCGAATGTTGTTCATGGCGCGGTGAAAGGCGAGCTGGCTGCCGAACTGAGCCGAAGTGAGCGTAGCGATTCGATATCCCATTTGGGAGAGAACGGCCTCTCGTTCCGCATCTGCCCCCTTGCGCTCGAACTCATCGTGAAAACCGCCCTTATATTCGATACCGAGCTCCCTGCGCTTATAGGTAATGAGGGCATCGATTTTGAGTGTTCGGGCTTTTGTGCAATGCCAGAGACGTTGAGGGATCTCGAGCGGTTTGTTGAGTTCGATACCTCGGATACCAACGCCGCCTTCGCTTGTTGGGAGCGAGAGGGCGATTGCCGAAACGGTCTCCATAGGCGAGGCCGAGTGATCGTAGATGTGCCTGAGCGCGAGCCGTGCACGTGTGGCACCGGGTTTGCCGGGGTGCCGATCGAGCAGTTTGGTTATTTCATCCTTGGAGGTAGTGGCTGGTTGCCCGGTATAAGGGTCGGCGGGATTGAGCCTCATGCGATAATCGCCGCAAACTTCATAGCCATATTCGAGATATTCGACCCTATCCATCCACTCGGCAGCGAGCACAAAGGTGAAGGCTTCGTCGGTGATGAAGATTCCGGGCGTCAACTCGTTAATATGCTCGTAGGGAAGATTTTGTCCAAGAATGTGACAAACGACGCCTTTGGTACGAATTCGCTCGAATTCGAATACAACCGCGATATCGATAGTCTTAAGCATATCGGACGGAATGCCGCAGTCGGTAAGAGCCTGTCGTATGCGTGCAACACGTTGCTGGGTGGAGATGCCTTGTGCGCCTATCTGGTAGTCGTGCCGCGCAAGAGACTGAACCAAATTCTGGGGTGCATGATGGACAAGCCATGCGGTTTTATGCGAAATGAGAACAGGGGTATCCATTGAGGGCCTCTCGCTCTGAGCCGGTATCCAACTCTTATGTCCGTTGAAGTGGGGAAATATACCGGATGTGAGTAAATCAACTCACTCATGCTGTGAGCTCAATCCAAACATGTACGTCCGCCTCCAAAGATGTCGAAAAATGCCGTTTTTGGAGGGTGACGTACATGTTTTGGATCCCTGGCATTCCAGCAATGCCATGTCAGCATCCAGTCCCGACCGTTTGCCGAGCAATAGGGTCGCAATCGGCGCCGAACATGTACTATGTACGGGCATTGTCCAAATCCGTAATCCAAAGGACCCCATCTTGCCCGTCGTCGCCGCTATGACCATTACCTCACATGCATCGGATGCCATGGTCGCTATTCCGTTTTGGCTCGAGATGTTCGCTGTTGTCGCTGCATCGATCTCGGGTGTACTGGTTGCGCGCGAGCACAAGCTCGACCTGGTGGGCGCGGTCGCGCTCGCGGTGGTCTGCGGTCTGGGCGGCGGTCTTTTGCGCGATATGACGCTGCAGGTGGGCAACGTCTACATCCTCAACCA
>URSP01000022.1:0-21412 GCA_900550515.1 uncultured Collinsella sp.
ATGGCTCCTTTACGTGCGGCCGCACGCCGAGCTGCAAGGGCAGTCGGAGCACGGCAGGACTTTCAAACTCAAAAATCGTACCACGGCGCGAGGCCAGCGAACGGGGCGGACACACTACCTCAGTCGATATACATGTCCTGGAGTGCAAGCCGCACCCAAAGATTATGCAAAGTTGAATAATTCGCATCTGCATAATATTGAGGCTAAATCTTGTAGAGCCGGAATCCGACATTTAATGCGTGCCACTAAATGGCTAAATGCCGAGCCACTACTCGAGGCGGCACGCATGACGGCGGGGTATAATTTGATTGCCATAGATAGCAATTTGGAGGTGCCCCATGAATGCCCCCGACGCGCTCCAAAACATCCGCTCAAAACACCCCGTTGCATATTTGGTTCTCTATCTCTTTGTCGGCTGGGCATTGCTGGTTGTCATCACCCATGCTATAGCCTTTGGAGCAGAACTGCTGATAGCCAGCTCGGACCAGCCCATCGTCAAATGGGAGACGACCGATAAGTGCAACGACGGAACCCGAACCGTTTACTACAACAGCCCGTCCCTCTACCAAGAGTTCAAGGTCAAGATAAAGGACTTCAAGATTGTCGATGCCGAACCAGGCGTTTATTCGGCAATCGGAGCAACCATCAACGCCGAGCAAGTCGAATACACGGACAGCCATGCGACGTATCGTATCGACCTCAGCATCCTAGGCCGACCGTCACGCACTTGTCTGCTCGAATGCGATATACGCGGCACCACGTTGCACATGTCCGAAATACAGATGCGCCCGGACAAAGAGACCTCTTCTTGAGCAGTATACCCGCCCGTACAGCTACTCCACCGGCTTGAAGATGGTGGCCTGACCGAAGACGTTGCGGATGAGGTCTTTGGCCTCGTCCTCGGTCTGCGGGATGCTCGGGGCTGCGCCCTGGTGGCCGAAGGGGCTGCCGGCACCGGGGTTGGACTCCCAGGGAGCTGCAGGAGCGTCCTCCTCTTTGGGGGCAGCTGCAGCGGGCTTGGGCGCGGATGCCGCGGCAGGCACGTCGAACGGAGGAAGATCGTCCCCGCTCGCATCGCCAGCGAAGCCGCCGACCATGGCGTCGTCGTAGGGCACCTGCTCGGATTCCCACGGCGCGGACTGCGCGACAGGCTGGGCCTTGGGAGCAGCCGAGCGCTCGGGCGCACGGGGTGCGGGCTCGGTCGGGAGCCTACCCGTGGCAGGAGCACCGGCGGGGTTGTCGGAGCGTAGCCAGGGGGCTTTGCCCAGGTCAGACGACTTGGGCGCGGGCGAGACGGGCTTGGGCGCGGGTGTCGGAGCGGCCGGTTTGGGCGCCGCGGGCTTAGGCGCCGACGGGGTCGATGCCGCCACCGGTGCCGCTTGCTGCTGCGACGCGCTGGCGCTCGAGGATACAGGGGCCGCCGAGGACACGGGTTGCGGGTCCGCAGATGCCGCAGCCCGTGCAGATGGAGAATGCTCCTCATGTTGAGGAGCCGGCGTGCCACCCCCATCCAGGACATAGTCGACGGTACGACGACCGAAGACTGCGCAAACCGTCGGCAGGACCACCGACTGCGTATCGGCGCGACCGAGCATCTTAATGGCAAAAGTCGAACCCGCGGGGAACGAGACCGTAAGCTTGGAGCCGTCGTCGGCCGTGGCGCGGGCGTTGAGCAAAAGCCCTGCGTAGGAGGCCTGACGAGCCTTGACGCGCTCGACAACCTCAGCCCATTTGCGCTGCAGCTCTCCGGCATCCTCGACCGCGGGCGTCTCGGCAGCACCGGCGGCGGCAACCTGGGCGGCATTGTTGGACTGGGGCTTAGGTGCCGGAGCGGTGGCAGGCGCGGGGGCCGCAACGGGCTGAGACGTCGGAGCCGGCGCAGGCTGAGGTGCAGGCGCTGCAGGCTTGGAAACTGACACGGACGCAGAACGGAGCGCAGGCTGGGCAGCCGGAACAGCAGCACCACGGTCCCAAGGCATACCGCCCTGGCGCGCGGACGTAGCAGCGGGGGCAGCGGATGCCGCCGGAGCGGCAGCACGAGCGCCCGAAATGAGCGTCGGCTGCTGGGCAGCAGTGGGTACGGATGCTGCAGGCGCGGCGGCCTGAGCAGCAGCCACGCTCGCCGGCACGGCGCCGTTGGCAACCATGGCCTCCAGGCGTGCCACGCGCTCGGCCAATGCCTCAATCGTTAAATCGGCCTCGGGACGTGCCAGGCGCGTGCAGGCGATCTCGAGCACCAGGCGCACGTCGCTCGCGCCCCTCATCTCCAGTGCGGCATCGTCGAGCACCGTCAGCACACGGGCCAGGCGGTCGGCAGGATGCTCGCCAAAGGCAGCGGCCTCGGCAGCAAGCGCCTCGGCCTGCTCAGCACCGCCCTCAAACAACTCGGCACGGGCACCGGCAACGCAGGCAACGTACACGTCGCGCACGTGCGCCACCAGGTCGCGCGTCAGCTCCAGCAGGTCGTTTCCTTCCTCGACCTGCGCACGAATCAGTCCATATAGCTCGGCGACATCACGCTCGGCGATGGCGCGGGCAAACTCGCCCAGGATCTGGTCCGAAACCTCGCCCAAAAGCGAGCGGGCGTCGTCCGCATGCACAGAACCGTTGCCAAAGACACTCAGTTGCTCCAGCGTGGACAACGCGTCGCGCATGCCGCCCTTGGCATGGCGCGCCACGATAGCCAGCGCCTCGTCGTCGTAATCGAAGCCCTCCTGCTCGCACACGTATGCCAGGCGATGCTCAATATCCTCGTTGCCGATGCGATGGAAATCGAAACGCTGGCAGCGCGAGAGGATGGTCTCCAGAATCTTTTGCGGGTCGGTGGTGCACAGCACAAAGATCACGTGTGCCGGCGGCTCCTCAAGCGTCTTGAGCAGCGCGTTGAACGCCGCCGTCGTGAGCATGTGGACCTCGTCGATGATATAAATCTTGTACTTGCCACGCACCGGGGCAAAGTTGACGGAGTTGATAATTTCCTCGCGCACATTGTCCACGCCCGTGCGGGAGGCGGCATCGAGCTCGTAAACATCGGGGTGGTTGCCCTCGGCGATGAGCTCGCATTCCTCACAGGTGCCGTCGGGCATGCAGCCGCTTGCACCCTCGGCGCGCGCCGCCTCGGCATTGCGGCACAGCAGCGCCTTGGCCAGAATGCGCGCCATAGTGGTCTTGCCCGTGCCGCGCGGTCCGCAGAATAGGTACGCGTGGGACAGGCGCCCCTCGGTGATGGCGTGTTCGAGCGTCGAGACGATATGCTGCTGGCCCACCACGGAGTCGAAGGTGAGCGGGCGATACTTTCGGTACAACGATTCCATGGGTGCTCCCCCGGGTATACTGAGTCTTGTTGCCGCGGCGGCCATGCAGTCGCACGGCATACTGTATTCATAATAACCCGTACGGCGAGCCCGCCGCGATAGGAGTCCAAAGAGCATGGCAGACGCAGAGAGCAACCTCGTTCCCTCCGAAGCAGCCGACCAGGTCGAGGTCGCGCTCGAGAAGCAGGCCGCGGCCGACGACGGCATCCTGTACCTCAACGAGTACCAGTACGAAAACGACCTGGTCACCGACTTCGCCCGCCTGGTCGCCTCGCCCAGGCGTCGCGGCTCGCTGTATGTCGCCGCGGCAATTGCCGCGCTCATCGGCATCGGCATGTTGGTGGCCGGCGGCAACTGGATCAAGTTTGGCGTCGTGCTGATCGTATTCGGCGCCTTTTTGGCCTGGTGGAGCAAGAACCTGCACCACACCCTCGCCCGCGACTTTATCGACGCCGTCGAGGCCGACGAGTCCATGGGCGGCCGCTATCGCCGCGTCGCCGCCAACGAGGACGGCCTGATGGTTTGGGGCAAGAGCGGCAAGTCGCAGTTCTTCCCGTTTGAAAAGCTCGACCACGTGCTCGACGGCGAGCGCATCTTTGTGGCCATGTTCGCCGACCAGGGCGTGACGATCCCCAAGGACACCTTCGTCCGTGGCGATGCCGAGCAGTTCGGTCCCTTCCTCAAGGCCCGCATCAACAAAAAACTCCGCATCGAGACCAAGAAGAAGAAAATGAAGGCCGAGAAGGCCGCCGCCGAGGCCAAGCAGGGCGACAAGCCCCAGGAGACCAAGGGCAAGCGGCGCAAGCAGAAGAAGGACAAGAAGAAGCGCTAGGCCGGACGCAGGGTCCAGACCCCAGACGGAGCTTAAATTGAATGTCGCCCACCCGAGCGTGCTACACTAGCAGCATCTATGCCACCGCGAACGGCTCGGCTCCGCGCCCGCCACTCGCAAACGAACTTTAAACGCACGAGGGTTGGCCATGCCGCTTTTCTCGCAACATACCGCCCGGTTCTCGCCGGACGTTCCTTTGGAGGGCACCAGCTCTCGCGAGCTGCTCAAGCGGTACCAGCCGCTCGAGACACTTGCGACCGGCGGTTTTGGCTCCATCGAGATCTGCCGCGACACGCACCTGCGCCGCCGCGTCGCCATTAAGCGCATCCCCCTCATCAACGGTGCCGGCATGCCCGCCAGCGACATCATGGATGTTCTGCGCGAGGCGCACACTGCCGCCATGCTTCAACATCCCAATATCGTGCAGGTCATCGACTTTACGCACGACACAGCCTATGCCTACCTGGTTATGGAATATGTCGATGGCATGTCGCTGGCCGAGTTTTTGCACCGCGTGGACGGCCACTCACTTACCTTTGACGAGGCCGCGGCCATTGCCGATGCCCTGGGCCAGGCGCTCACCTTCGCCCATAGTAATGGCGTACTCCACCTGGACATTAAGCCCGCTAACGTGCTCATCGACCACTCGGGCAATGTAAAGCTCACCGACTTTGGCATGGCGCGACTGTCGTCCGCCGGTGGCTTTGGCGGCTCGCGCGGCGGCACCATCGGCTACATGCCGCCCGAGCAGCTCGATATCGAGACCGGCACGGTCGATGAGCGCGCCGATGTCTTCGCCCTTGCCTGCGTTATCTACGAGGGCCTGTGCGGCAGCGCTCCCTTTATGGCGGCCACGCCCGCCGACTCGCTCGACCGCATCATCGGCGGCGCCACCTATCCCAGCGAGCTGATACCACACTTTCCCCCGGGAGCCGAGGCTGCGCTCATGAGCGCGCTCTCCCCCATGCCGCAGGACCGCCCCAACAGCATCGAGGCATTTTGCGACCAGCTCCTTGCCGGTCTGGGCAGCGTGCGCGAAGGCCGTCGCAGCCTGGAGCAAATGGTTGGCGAGCTTTCGGATGACGAGCAGGAACTCGACGATATCGAGCCGTCGCACTACGAGGACGACGCCATCGAGGTCGACCCCGCACTCGGCTGGGCGGGCACGCGCTGGAGCCATGCGCGCGACTACACCATGCGCACTATCTCGGCGCTAACGTGCGGCACCTTTAGCTTTTTGCTGATGCAAACGGCCGGGGTCGCGGCGCTTCCCGGCCTGGTCATTGCGGCCATCGCGATCGGAGCGGCGGCTGGCCTGGCCCCCCAAATTGGCTCGGCCATCTCGGCTGTGGGCTTTTTGGTGCTCATGGCCAACGCCACCATGCAGGCGCAGGGCATCCTGTCGATACTGCCCGTCGCGGTGATCTTTGCCGCCGCCATGTCCGGTTGGTGGATCGCCTGGGGTCGCACCGAGACTGCCGCGAGCGCCACGCTCACCTGTGCACTCGCGCTTGGCTGTCTGACCGGCAATACCTTCCTGGCAGCTGGGGTCGCCGCCGGCGTCGCGTCATTTTGGCTCGGCCCGGCAAGCGCCGCCGCGGCAACGGGCATGGGCGCGCTTTTTGCCCGTCTGGCCACGGTCGCGCTTTCAGCCGGAGGCGTACTGGGGCTCGGTAACGTTGCCGCAGCGCTGGGAGACCCACTCCTTTGGGCTGCCTTTGTGCTGGTCGCGGCAACTGCCGCAGCGTCATCTGCGCTGCTCAATGCCCATGCCAAGCGTGCCGATCAGGGCTCAAACCTTGCCGCAATCGCCGCCATCGCTGTCACCGGCATCGGCTGCGCAGCGGCGTCCTGTCTTGCACACCATATGGAAATTGCCGGCCTTGCAGCCGCGGTCGTCGCCAAGGCGGCGGTTGCGGGAACCCTATCCTCTATAATCGTTGGGATATGCCTTTATTTGCTCGGATACCAAAGAACCTATACGGAGAGTGATCTTTCGTGAACTTCCTGAACATCTTCGAGGACCACGTGGCCGGCATCTTCGGTGCCACCCGTGCCCCGTTCTCCTTTAAGAAGCTTGCCAAGCAGGCCGCTCGCGACATGGAGGATCAGACTCTGGTGATTAACGGCGTCAACACGGCGCCGGCACTCTATACCATCCTTATCGCCGCCGACGACGATCCCATGCTCGCCCCGTTCTACCCCGAGCTTTCGCGCGAGGTCCGCGAGTTTGTGAAGGCGCAGGCCGAAAAGCGCCGCTATGTCTTTGTCGGCGAGCCCCTCGTGCGCTTTATGATCGATCCGCAGCTGCGCGCCGGCAAGTTCTCGGTCTTTGCCGAGAACGTCGATGCCCCCACGCTCGGCCGCCTGTACGAAGAAGAGCGCGCCTATCAGAACGGCCTGGGCCAGAACAACTCCGCGGCAAGCCGTGCCGCCAGCGCCCCGCGCGCCGGCCAGCAGCAGTTTGCCGCCCCGCAGCAGCAGCGCCCCGCCGCCATGCCCCAGCAGCAGCCGACGCCTCGCGCCGCCGCTCCCGACCCGCTTGCCGCGGCAGACCCCTTCGCGCCTAGCGTCCCCGACCCCGCCGCCGCACCCATCCCGGTGCCGCAGACCGTCTCGCGCGACGCGCTTGCCGGCATGGGCGGAGCCGCCGCGACCGGTGCCGCCGTGGGCCTAGGCACCGCAGCCGGCATCGCCTCCAACATGGCGAGCACTCGCGCCCCGCAGCGCCCGCTCGCCCAGCTCGTCGACGTCGTGAGCGGCGAGAGCCATAGCATCACCTCCGCACAGGTGACCATCGGTCGCGAGCGCTCGGTTTCCGACATTGCCCTGCGCGACCCCAACGTGTCGCGCCGCCACGCCCAGCTCACCTTTACGGGCTCGGATTGGTCGATCGAGGACCTCAATTCCACCAACGGCACGCTCGTCAACAACCGCCGCATTACGCGCTGCCCGCTGCGCAACGGCGATCTGCTGACGTTTGGCCTGAGCACCTTTGAATTTAGGGGATAGTCGCTTATGAACATCGATATCGTCCTTTTTGCAGGCCGCATCGTCTTGGTCGCCCTGCTCTATATCTTCCTGTTCGCCGTCATGAAGACCGGCGTGGGACTTGTGCGCGGGCAGCGCCGCGACTCGGCTATCTGGACGATTGATGTGGACAAGGGTCCGCGCGGCATCCGCGGCATCCACGTAGACATGCTCGGCCCCGTCATCGTCGGCCGCTCGCCGTCTTCGGACATCTGCATCAACGAGCCGTTCGTCTCGGCCTCGCATGCGCGCTTTTCGCTGCAGGGCCCGGCGCTCATCATCGAGGACCTCAACTCGCTTAACGGCACGCTCGTCAACGGCCGCCAGCTTGTTGAGCCCGCAACGCTGCGCGAGGGCGACGAAGTCCAGATTGGCGACGTGGTCATGAAGGTGAACCGTCGATGATCGACGAGGAGAACAAGTCCGCAACTATGACCGAGGCACCGGCCGCCGCCACAGCTGCGCCGGCCCACGCCGCTCCGGCGGACTCCACACCCGTGGAGCCCGAGGACACCGTGTTCTCCCTGCCTCTTTCGCATGTAACGCATGATATTTCGGATCTCGCCGATAACGAGGGCGAAGAGGATGCCGCAGCAGCGCCCATCGGCGCACATGCTGCGGAACAGCCCACAGCGTCCGAAGCAACCCCGGCGCCGGCTCACTTTGCAGAACCCGTCGCCGCGGCAATCAACGAGAGCGCTGCGGTGTTTGCGGCACCCGAGCCCGCCGCGCCGGCGTTTCCCATAGCCCTGGCATCCGAGGTTGCGCCCGCGTCTACGCCGGCGCCCGAGGCAGGGCCATCCCCCGAGGACGGCCCTGCGCCCAAGACCCCGCAGTCTACGCCCGCAAGCGAGTCCGATGCCGTGGCCGAGCCCGCCGCCCAGTCGCAAAACACGCCCGCGCCGTCGCACTTTGCGACGCCCGAGCCTATAGACGTCAGCCCGCAAGATGACGAGTCGACCGCCCGCGTGTCCGAGGAGCCCGACTCCCCGGACACCGGCGATTCCGAATCAAACGCCGAGACCGACACCGTCTCTCCCGGTGACACAGCCGAAATCGACGTTGCCGCCGTTGAGGCCAAGCTCAAAGACCCCGGCTCGACCATGAGCTTTGAACCCCTAACCGAGGAGCGCATCGAGACCGACTCGACCTATGATGCCGGCACCACCACGCAACTCATGTGGGGCGCCCGCTCCGACGTTGGCTGCGTGCGCCCGCACAATGAGGATTCCTACCTGGTGCAGTCGCCGCTCTTTTGCGTATGCGACGGCATGGGCGGTCACGCCGCCGGCGAGGTAGCCTCTTCTATCGCCGTCGAGACTATTGCCAAAACGGCCCCGCAGTCCGCCGACGCAGCACGCTTGGCCGCAGCCGTCGAGGCCGCTAACGCCGCCGTAATCGAGGCCGCCTTGAACGGCCTGGGCAAGCCTGGCATGGGCTGCACAGCCACTTGCGCCTATATCGAAAACGACACGCTCGCCATCGCCCACGTGGGTGACTCTCGCGCCTACCTGCTCCACGAGGGCACGCTCATCCGCGTGACCCGCGACCACTCCTACGTGGAGGAGCTCGTGGACGCCGGCGAGATCACGGCAGATGAGGCTCGCGTCCACCCCAACCGTTCGGTCATCACCCGCGCGCTGGGCTCGGACCCCGCTATGTATGCCGACCACTTCACTCTGCATATCGAGGAAGGCGACCGTTTGATCCTGTGCTCCGACGGCCTTTCGAGCATGATTCCCGATAGCGATATCGAGAACATCGCCACGCAGTCCTCAACCGCGCAAATCTGCGTCGACAACCTAGTGGACGCGGCGCTTGCCGCCGGCGGCCACGACAACGTGACCGTAGTAGTCGTTGACCTGGTTGACGATGGCGTTATGCGCGAGGCGCAGCGCGTGCGTCGCCGCAACATTACTATCGCCGCCATCCTGGCCCTCGTCTTTGTGCTGGCAGCTGGCATCTGGGCCTACACGGGTGTCACCGGCTCATACTACCTGGGTACCTACCAGGGCAATGTCGCCGTCTGGCGCGGCCTGCCCGGCAAGCCGCTCGGACTCAAGCTCCACTGGCTCGAGAGCGAAACCAGCATCAAGCTATCCGACCTGCCCGAAGACACGCAAAACCGCCTCAAGGCGGGCATTCCGCAAACAAGTGTCGACGATGCGCAGGACACGATATCCAAGTACCGCCACCAGATCGACGAGGAGCAGACCCGCCAGGTGATCGACGCGCAAACGATTCGCGACAACACCAATCAGGGATCGACCTCCGAATCAGATTCCGAGAAAACCGCCGAACAGTCCGCCGAGGCCGAAGCCTCCGATAAGAATTAGAAAGGGAGTGCCGCTTATGAGTCGCCGCAACACCGAGCTGCTCTTGCTCATCGCCTCGGCGTTCCCCGTCATCCTGCTGTATGCGATGTACGTGCTCACCGCGGGCGCCGCTATCTCCTTTGAGACGCTCGCCGTGCCGATCGGCCTCTTTGCCGCCTTCGCCGCGGCACATATCGCCGTGCGCATCTTGGCGCCCGGCGCCGACCCCGCCATCCTACCCATCGTATTTATACTCTCGGGCATCGGCATCACGTTCGTGACACGCCTCGCCCCCGCTCTCGCCATCTCACAGCTCATCATCCTGTTTGTCTCGGTGGCGCTCATGGTGGGAACGCTCGCACTGGTCAAAAACCTCGACGTGGTCATGCGCTACAAGTACACCTTTGGCATCATCGGCATCATTCTGCTGATGCTGCCTATCTTTATCGGCACCACGATCTCGGGCTCCAAGCTGTGGATTCGCATCGCGGGCTTTACCATCCAGCCCGGCGAGTTCGCCAAGGTCTTTATCGTGCTGTTCCTGGCCGGGTACCTGGCCGAGAACCGCGAGCTGCTCTCCATCTCCAACCGCAAGATCCTGGGCTTTAAGATCCCTCGCCTGCGACTGCTGCTGCCGCTGTTTGCCGTGTGGGGTGTGTGCCTGCTCGTCGTCGTCTTCGAACGCGATCTGGGTTCGGCCGTGCTGTTCTACACCATCTTCTTGCTGATGCTCTACGTTGCCACGGGGCGCTTTTCGTATGTCGTTATCGGCCTTGCGCTCTTAGCCGTCGGAGCCGTGGGCGCCTACAAGTTCCTATCGCACGTTCAGGTGCGTTTCCAGGTTTGGGTCGATCCGTTTAAGGACGCCCAGGGTCAGGGCTACCAGATCGTCCAGTCGCTCTTCTCGCTCGCCGACGGCGGTCTGGTCGGTGTTGGCATCGGCAACGGCATGGCCAACAACATCCCTGTCGTCGAGTCCGACTTTATCTTCTCGGCTATCGGCGAGGAGATGGGCCTTTTGGGCGGCGGCGCCGTGCTCATCCTGTTTATGCTCTTTGCCGTGCGTGGCCTCACCACAGCTGCCCGCGCAAAGTCCGACCTTGCCGCCTTTAGCGCCACCGGTCTTACGGCAGCCATCAGCTTCCAGGCCTTTTTGATCGTTGGCGGCGTAACCCGCCTGATCCCGCTGACCGGCGTCACCCTGCCCTTTATGAGCCAGGGCGGCTCCTCGCTGCTGGCGAGCTTCATCATCGTCGCGCTCCTGCTGCGCGCCGGTGACGAGGCGACCGGACGCGAGGCCGAGCTTACCGGCACCGGCACCATGGCCGCCATCACCGATGATCAGGTCGCATCTTCCGCCGCCCCGACGGGCACGCGCTTTGCCACCTCGTCTTCCTACGGCAGCGGCAGCCATTCCGTCGGCTCGCGCATGCGCCGTCGCCTGCTCGACACGCCTGAATCCGGTGTGCTCGGCCGCGTTGCGCTCGCCAACCGTCTAACCCGTGCGGTGCTCGCCTTTACGGCGCTGTTCGCCATCCTTATCGGCAACCTCACCTATGTCCAGGTCATCAAGGCCAAGGACTATCAGGACATGCCGACCAACAACCACACCATCGCCCGCTCCAAGTACATCCAGCGCGGCTCCATCATCACGTCCGACGGCGTGACGCTGGCCGAGTCGCTGCAGCAGGAGGACGGCACCTACGTACGCTCCTACCCCAACGGTAACCTGGCAGCGCACGTGGTTGGCTACGTGAGCCAGCAGTATGGCACCACCGCCATCGAGAGCGTCATGAACGACACGCTCACCGGTTCTAAGGACTACTCCAGCTGGAACAACGCCATCGCGTCGCTCGCGGGCCAGACCCAGCCGGGCAACACCGCCAAGCTCACCATCGACTCGCGCATCCAGACGGCGGCCGAGCAGGCACTCAAGGGCTTTAAGGGCGCTGTAGTGGTCATCGACCCGCGTACCGGCGCGGTGCTCGCATGTGCCAGCTCGCCCACCTACGACAACACCAACATCGATGCCCTGCTGCAGACGGGCGGCGGCGAGGACGGCTCCATGTACAATCGCGCCATGGACGCGCTGTACACGCCGGGCTCAACGTTTAAGGTCGTTACGCTTTCCGCGGCACTCGAGACCGGTACCGCCAGCCTTACCAGCACCTACCAGGCGCCCGGCTCCATGGACATCGGCAACGCACCGGTCACCAACTATGCCAACGAGAGCTACGGCACCATCAGCCTGCAGCAGGCCTTTGCCGTGTCCTCCAACGTCGTCTTTGGCCAGGTGGCAAACGAAGTTGGCGCAAACACGCTCGTACAGTTTGCCAACGCCTTTGGCTACGGCCAAAAGCTCGGCCAGGACCTGACCTCCGCGGCCTCCATCATGGCCGACCCGTCGCTCATGACCGAGTGGGAGACCGCCTGGGCCGGTGCCGGCCAGCCTGTCGGCATGGACCACACGCCCGGCCCGCAGACCACCGTCATGCAAAACGCCGTGATTGCCGCCGCCATCGCTAACAGTGGCGTGGTCATGGACCCGTACTTTGTAGCCCAGGTACTCGCCCCGGACGGAACCGTGGTCAAGACCACGCAGTCCCGCTCGCTGGGGCAGGCCGTCAGCTCCGCCACGGCCGACCAGGTCAAGCAGGCCATGCTTGCCGTCGTCCAGTCCGGCACCGGCACCGATGCCCAGATCCCCGGCGTCAAGGTCGCCGGCAAGACCGGCTCGGCCGAGACCGGCGGCACCAACGTCAACTCGATGTTTGTTGGCTTTGCACCTTACGATTCACCCACGGTCGCCATCTCGGTGGCCTTGGAGGATTACGACAAGCATGACGTCAAGGCCGCCAAGATCGCCGGTATCGTCCTGACCGCGGCGCTTGCCGCACAGGGAGCGTGATGCCCATGATCGAATCGGACACCAGAGGCGCGCCGCGGCCGAAGAGCTAGCGGCAACGCGCCACACGGCCCCAGCGGCCACATCGTAGGTACTACACACATCGTTGAGCGAATAATTATGTTAGGAGCAGGAATGGAACAGAGGGTCCTCGGGGGAAGATACCTCCTCAAGGATAAGGTGGGGACAGGCGGCATGGCAACCGTCTACCGTGCACAGGACCAGGTCCTCGACCGCACGGTAGCCGTCAAGATCATGCTGCCGCAGTATGCTGGCGACGCAACCTTCGCCGCACGCTTTAAGCAGGAGGCCCAGGCAGCAGCCGGTCTCTCCTCCCCCTATATCGTGGGCGTCTACGATTGGGGCAAGGACGGCGACACCTATTACATCGTCATGGAGTACCTGCGCGGCACCGACCTTAAGAGCGGCATCAAGAGCCACGGCGCCCTCGACCCCAAGAAGGTCGCCCAGATCGGCTCGCAGATCAGCTCTGCGCTTTCGGTCGCCCACAAGCACGAGATCATCCACCGCGACATTAAGCCGCAGAACATCATGGTGCTGCCCGACGGCAACATCAAGGTGATGGACTTTGGCATCGCGCGCGCCAAGAACAGCCACCTCACGCAAGACAACAACGTGCTGGGAACCGCCCACTACGTCAGCCCCGAGCAGACCCGCGGTCAGGACCTCGGCCCCACCTCGGATATCTACTCGCTGGGCGTCGTGATGTACGAGTGCGCCACCGGCCGCGTTCCCTTTGACGGTGACGACGCCATCTCGGTCGCACTCAAGCAGGTCAACGAGTTGCCTATTCCGCCGAGCCAGATCAACTCCGGTGTCGACGCCGACCTTGAGCGCATCATCCTCAAGTGCATGGAGAAGGACCCGGCAAACCGCTTCCAGACCGCCGACGAGCTTCGTCAGGTGCTCAACAGCTACCTGTCGGGCCGTGCCGTCAACGTCTCGGAGCCCACGCGCATCATCGGTGCCCCCGGTGAGCTGGGCGCCACCAAGACTCGCGAGCTTTCCGATCAGACGCGCGCCATGGTGCGTCCCGTCTCGGGCGTGAGCGGCCAGAATACCGCCCGTAGCTCGGTTTCGGGCTCCACCGGCTCCTACGAGGTCGAAAAGCCCAAATCCAACAAGAACAAGATCATCGCCGCCGTGGTGGCAGCCGTTGCCGTCATCGGCATCGTGGTGGCCTTTGCCACAGGACTCTTTGGCGGCGAGCAGGTCACCGTGCCCGATGTGCTGGGCAAGGACCAGCAGACTGCCGTCGAGCTGATCAAGGAAGCCGGCCTCGAGGTCGGCACCATCGACCAAAGCTACAACGACGATGTCGACGAGGGCAAGGTCGCCGAGCAGACGCCCAACGGCAACACCAAGAAGGCCAAGGGCACCAAGGTGAACCTGGTAATCTCCAAGGGTCCCAAGCCCTCCGAAAAGGTTGAGGTTCCCAAACTTGTCGGCCTGACCAAGGACCAAGCAGAAGCCGCACTGGCAAGCGTTGGCCTGAAGGGCAACGCCTCCGAGGAGGCCAACGAGGCTGATGAGGGCCAGGTCTTTGAGCAGGGCACCGAAGCCGGTAAGGAAGTCGCGAAGGGCACGACCATCTCGTACAAGGTCTCGAGCGGCCCGGATACCACGTCCGTCCCCGACCTGACCGACATGACCGAGGCCCAGGCGCGCAACGCCCTCGATATGGCAGGCTTTGGCGTCGACGTGAGCTACCAGGAGAACGACTCGGTTACCGAGGGCACCGTGATCAGCTGGAACCCCAGCGGCAAGCAGAAGCCCGGCGCCACGATTACCGTCGTCATCGCCAAGAAGTCCGGCAAGGCCACCGTCCCGGGCAACCTGTACGGCAAGAGCATTTCCGCCGCCGTTACCGCGCTCAACAACGCCGGTTTCTATAACATTGGCTTCTGTGACCAGAACGGCAATCCCGTGAGCGGTAACGAGGATGCCACCGTTACGGGCGTCTCCCCCACCGGCAAGCAGTCCACCGACAGCACGATTACGCTGACGGTCGCACTTTCTGGTTCGGACTCGGGCTCGGGCACGAGCACGGGCGACGATTCCGGTACGACCAACTAGTCGCCACCCCACCACTCATCACGGCTTTCGCCGCAAACATATTCGCTCACAGGCGCCCGCTTGCTCCCCCAGCAAGCGGGCGCTTTGCGTGTCTCAGTAGACATCTGATGATTTGATTTGGAAAATGTGGACGGACTCGCAGCCGGACGGGTAGAATGTTTCTAGAAAACGACGCATCCCGCGTAAGTGTTAAGGAGCGCGGGCGGCCTAGTTTTCTAACGTGTTAAACGGCCGGGCTGCAACCCCGGCCGTTTTTATTTGCGCTTGCGGCGCAAACGCCGAGAACCGTCCGCACCGCGCGTGCGCCTACGGACCTTAAACCGAACCTCATACGAATCAAGAAACGCAATGATGAACGTGCCGACCGTCGCAAGGGCGGCGAGCGCGTTAAGGAATTTCAGCAATTGGGGACCTCCGATCAAGTCTTCGGCCGCCCGCGCACGGGATGCGTCGCACACACGATTCTAACCGATGCAGCCCTGATGATGCGGACGACGGAAAGGGTGGCGTGAGCGGAGCTAGACGAAATGCGACCCATGGGATCGTTACAGAGAGCCGCAACGAGAGCGATGCCGCGCGTCGCAGGGGCCGCCCATAAACGGGACCCATCGGCCGTGAGGCCGATTGCTACGCAGCAAATCCGAATCGCTGCCGTTCGAAGAACCTGGTCGAAAGTAGTTTTTCTTTAATCTATAGCCTGAGGTTAAACTGTTGAATATCTTTATCACGATTAAATTCGCATCAGCTCGTTATCGAAGGATTTCACATGGCCAGGAAAGAAGCCGCACTCGACCTTTGGGTTGCCGACAGGCTCACCGAGTGTGATATTGAGTTCACATCACAGGGGAGCAGCATCAAAGAAATCGACAACGCCCTCAAGGACGCATCCAAGCGCGGAACGGGAAACGCTGGCTATCCTGAATACGTTTCGAAAATTGGCCGCTTTGTTCTTGTCATCGAAGATAAGGCGAGCCAAAGCCGACATGAAAAGCTAACAGATTCTGGCATCCTCGACATGAGCACCGAGGCCGTTACCGATTACGCCGTCAACGGTGCCTATCACTACGCCTCGCACATCGCAAAGAAGAGCCCTTTCACTGAGGTCTTCGCCGTTGGGGTTTCAGGGGACTCCAAGCATCACACCATATCTCCCGTGTTCGTGAATGACCGAGAAGGCTACAAGAGGCTCCCAGACCTCGAATCGTTCACTTGGCTCTCACCGAGCAACATCGTTGAATACTACACACGGTATGTTCTTGACGAACCAACCGACGTCGAGAAGACCACCGAACAAATTCTCAAGGATGCGGCAGAGCTCCACGAATATCTTCGCACCTACGGCTCCATCAAGGACCAAGATAAGGCCCTCGTAGTGGCTGGCATCCTTCTCGCTCTGGATGAAATCGAATACGGCGGGTTCTCAATCGGCTCCCTTACCGGCGACCAGACCGAGGGCATGCGCGACGGCGATAAGCTGATGAATGCCATTCGCGGAAGACTCACGCGCTCCAACGTCGGGCCAGATGTAAAGAAAAACAAGCTTCTTGCTGAGTTCGGCATTATTCAAACAAGCTTCCGCTTGAACGAAGTCAACGATACCCTCGGGATGACCCCGTTGCACTACTACACCAACTTCCTTAACGAGCACGTTTTTAAGAGCATCAAGTACCAGAAGACTTCAGAAGACTTCATAGGTCGCTTTTATGGCGAGTTCATGAGCTATTCCGGCGGGGACGGCCAAACGCTCGGCATCGTGCTCACGCCAAAGCACATCTGCGATCTTATGTGTGAGCTCGTAGACGTCAAGCCTTCGGATACGGTGCTTGATCCAACATGCGGAACGGCGGGATTTCTCATCGCCGCCATGCATCGCATGCTTTCTTCTGCAACCAGCGAACAGGAACGCAAAGACATTAAGAAAAAACGCCTTCACGGCATCGAGCTTCAAAGCAACATGTTTGCAGTCGCGGCTGCAAACATGATTCTTAGGCGCGACGGAAACAGCAACCTTGAATGCTGCGATTTCCTCAAGCAAAATCCGGCCCAAATACAGCTCAAAGGGGCAACGGTC
Source organism: uncultured Collinsella sp. (assembly GCA_900550515.1). Taxonomy (GTDB): domain Bacteria; phylum Actinomycetota; class Coriobacteriia; order Coriobacteriales; family Coriobacteriaceae; genus Collinsella. The sequence goes on from URSP01000022.1 coordinate 16,565, forward strand.
GGGCTGATGAATCCTCCTTACAGCCAGGGAACCAAAGCGGATCCAAGCCAATACGAGCTATCTTTTGTGGAACGTCTTCTCGACTCTCTCACAATAGGTGCGAGAGCGGCAGTCATCGTTCCGCAATCATCAATGACAGGAAAGAGCAAAGCCGAGAAGGAGTTCAAGGTCTCCATCCTCAAGCATCACACCCTCGAAGGCGTTATTACGTGCAACACCGATACATTCTATGGGGTCGGGACTAATCCCGTCATAGCTGTATTTACCGCTGGCGAGCCTCATGACTCTGATAAAGAGTGCCGATTCATCGATTTCAGAGACGACGGCTACGAGGTGCGTGCGCATGTCGGCCTAGTCGAAGGAGACTCCGCAAAGGACAAGAAACAGCACCTCATCGACGTCTGGAACGGTCACGAAGATGCTCCCTCGAAGTTCTGCGTTCGCTCAACTGTCAAGGCCAACGATGAGTGGCTTCACAGCTTCTATTACTTCAACGACGAAATACCGACCGACGAGGATTTCGAGAAGGCCATAGCCGACTATCTAACTTTCCAGCTAGACATGGTTTCTCATGGTCGTAGCTATCTCTTTGAGGAGGGCCCCGATGCTTGATTTGAATAACAGGGATTGGGCACCCTTTAAAATCTCGGACCTATTTCAACCGGCTCGCGGCACCGAAAAAAACATGACCTCTCTTCAGGTCGGAGACGTTCCACTTATTTCCGCTCGCAACTGCGACAACGGCGTAAAGGCTTTTGTCTCTATCCCAAACGAAAGACTCCATCGTAGCCACGCCATCACTCTAAACAATGACGGCGATGGCGGGGCGGGTCTCGCATACTACCAACCAATGGAGTTCGCTCTCGACACCCACGTAACGGACTTAAGACCAAGAGACTCAATCGGAGACCTCTCAAGATATGCCATGCAATTCGTGGCAGCATCCATTTCTAAACAGCGAACGCTATTCGGACACGGAAGGTCAATCAGCCTTAAACGGCTCAATTTGCTACGAGTAATGCTTCCCATCGATGAGTCCAGCAATCCCGATTGGCAGTTCATGGAGGATTACATCCGCGAGCGAGAAGCCATTCAAGTCCAGCGTTGCCGCGAATTCCTAATGAAGCGCATCGCCGATATCGAGAGAGAGAGAGAGAGAGTAATCGACTTCGAGCTCAACTCTTCTTCCTTGTTCAGGAGAAATTGGAAGTCATACCCAATCAGCCAGATATTCGACATTCGCTCTGGAAAACGCCTAGAATCCCGCAACCGAGAGCCCGGAAGACGTCCATTCATCGGGGCACTCGACAACAGCAACGGTATCGCCGGTTTCACAGCCGATAGCAACTCGTCACTCGACAGCAATGTCCTCGGCGTGAACTATAACGGCAACGGAGTTTGTCTGGGATTCTATCACCCGTATGAATGCATCTTCTCTGATGACGTCAAACGCTTTCATCTCAAAAGCAGTGAGGGAAACGAGTATATTTATCTGTTCCTAAAGGTCACCATCCAACAACAAAAGAGCAAGTTTGGCTATCTCTACAAGTTCAACGCCACAAGGATGGCAAGACAGTCGATTATGCTCCCGTCCGCAAACAACGGTGAGCCCGATTTAGCTTTCATGGAAACAGTCGGGCGAACGATTACCCTTCGGCTGCTTAAAAGACAAATGAACTACATAGAGAAGCTAGTTTTTGGCAGAATGGCGAGTTTTCAACGGTCCTCGGTGTTGGAGGGTCCCGAGTGAAACCCGGAGACGCCGGGGACTGTTGGAAACTCGCCCATCTCGTAGCAACGGCAACCTAGGTTTTCAACGCCTTCCATGACCGAAGGGCTTCTTATAAGCCCGTAGGCTATGGGAAGGGTTGAACCGGCCCCGAGGACAAAATATGGAGTTGAAATGATTTCACCATAGAAAGAACTTTCACCCCTAGCTCACCTCTCAATCGAGTTTTGCCCCTATTCATAAAAAACAGGCCAGACGATTTACAGCGTCTGGCCTGCGATTTTTCTGGTGCCCCCGGGCGGATTCGAAAACTCCCCCCGCGGGGAAATTGGTGACGCGGGTGTCGACGGTTCGAATCCTGCCCTCAGACCAGAAGAGCCCGGCACCTCAGCGGTACCGAGCTCGATATTCCTCTGGTGCCCCCGGGCGGATTCGAACCGTCGACACCCGCTTTAGGAGATATGATTTAATGCTACCCCCTACCATTCATCAAGCATCATTGAACATCATATAACCGCAGATAAACATAGCAGTTTGTGTCTTTTGCCTCCGGTAGCTGCGCCTACGCTTTTACAAACATATTACTAACAGCTTTAGCTAAACTGCACTCAATGAATTGTTGAAAACTATTCAAAGAAACGGAGCGCAAAGATGTCAGAACAGCCACTAATTAGCGGAAGAGGCACGTGTTGGAAAGACAAGAGATCACCTAACACCTATCGCTATTATTTTTCCCTTGGAGTCAAGGACCCTAAGACGGGGCGCTACAAACGATCCCCAACTTATACAGTTCGTTGCAAGACTAAAACAGAAGCTAAGGCTGCAATGCAGGCCAAGCTGGCTGAAATCAACTCCTCTGGCACGATCACTAAAACTAAAAAGCCCACTTTGCTTGCGTCCTACTGCTGGGCCTTTCATGAAAATAGGGACACCGAGCTTGCGCCAACGAGCTATGAAAGAGAAGCGTACGATTGCAGGCATATCGAAGACCTATTCGGTGCGTTTCAGACAATTGAGGGGCTAACTCCCGATCTAATCGAAGAAACATATGCCGAAGCTCGTCGTACGGGAAAATACAAACCATCAGAGCTTGTACGAATCAATGCGAAACTGCGTCAGATTTTGTCGAATGCAGTCGCAAAGAGAATAATTGACCGAAACCCCTGCGCTACCGTTCATGTTCGCAGACCACGCAACAAAAGAGAATCACTGACAATCGACCAAGTAGCTACCCTATGCACACGTCTTCAACACATTGAGCTCACCGCCGAAGCTGTTGGTACACTAGTACTAGTGTATACGGGTATGCGGAAAGGCGAGATGCTGGGCCTCGAATGGCGCGATTGGGACCCTGCCAATAAAACCTTGAAAATTGACAGGCAGTACACCAACGACCATGAACTGAGGGCACCCAAGTCACAAGAAAGCCAACGCAAAATTCCCGTTGGAGAAACCTTGGCCGAACGTCTTCAATCATGGTCAGCCATACAAAAAGAGCTCCTGGCCTCTCTGGGGCTATCCCAGACTGGCAGCACTCCCATCATTAGCGATATTGCTGTCGAGCAAGGGATCCCTACTGTCTGTCACATGAAAAACTACATCTTCAACCATTGGTTTCGCGATTTCGCAGTTAGCTGCAATCTTGGAATCTATGAGCCGAACAATTCGACTGGCGGAAAACTATATAAGGGCATCTGCCCGCATCAGCTCAGGCATTGTGTAAGCACTTTTATGCTGGCGAACGGATCGGACGTTAGAAGCGTGCAAGGTATTCTTGGCCACGCGGACCCCAATATCACGCTCAAAACGTATACAAGCCTCGTTCAACAATCAGAAATAAAAGCAGTTAAAGGCTACGAAGCCTTCATCAACGCCTATATACAGAGAAGCGAGAAATAGCATGTTTTTCATTCATCGTTTATTTCATAATATTACGGTACTATAATACCGTTTCCGCAGGTAGATGCTTTATTTGATTGACATCTAATGAGTTTTAATACATGCTAAAGCTGTCAGATGGCTACGCATGTAGTCATAGAAACCGGCCCCCCAAGTGCTTATGAACCTGGTACGTCTTACAAGCACAGGGAGGGCCCTCATTGAAAGGATAGCTCATCATGGCTACTCCAAAGATTAGCACTCAGGCGTCCACACCGACTTTCCCCACTGGTGCCGCCCAGTGCGATCGGTTGCTCCGCGTTAACGATATCCGCGAACTCACTGGCTGGAGCGAAAACACCGCACGCAAGTTTATGCGAGAGTCCGGCAAGCTCATCCAGATCCATCGCTCTAATTACATGTTTGAAAGCTCGTTCTACGAGCTTTTCAAGCAGCTTGAAGGTCGTACCGCCCACCTTGATTAGGTGGTAAACATGAGCGAGCTTCCGTCGATTTCCGACATATTTAGCGATGATGCTACTGAGCAACGAGAGATTACGGGAAAAATGGATAAGGCTATTTTTATTTCAGTGCCCGAGTGGGCGTGCTGCGTCACCACCGTTGCCGCCGAGCGTCTCATCCTCGGCCTTGTATGGAAGTTTGGAAAACCTTCCAAAAACAAACGGCCCATGGGCTTCTGCGCTAAAAGCAAATGGATTGAGGATCACTACCGCCTGAGTAAGAACACGATATCCCGGGCCTATACCTCTCTGAAGGATAAGGGGTATATTCAAAAAGTTGGTGATGGCAGCTGGATGCTTAATTACGCCGCAATCTACCGCGCCGCGATTGAAAACGCTTGGGAGCCTCCGAAACTTTAAGCCCACAAACCGACTATCGAGGTCGTGAGAGTCGGTCACCGTCAGGATGCCCACAAGAACATGCCGCGGATGTAAAATGAAGCAGGGTCGAACCGAAACAGTTCCCGGACAATTGGCGTCCGGCCAGACACTTCGATTCGACCCTTTCTCATGCCTGTATCTAAAATACTCCCACAATCATTCTCGACATCTTTAACGCCCTCACCTCCTGCCACCAACACGTCGTAGACGCTATTTACAACGAATCGATATGGCCGCCCGTTCTTTAAGGCACGTGTTACCATGAAAACGTGCGGTATTTCTCCAACCGAAAACCTGCGTGAACGCATGACTTGAGACGCCTTTTAGAACTCACCGATC
>URSP01000023.1:0-21309 GCA_900550515.1 uncultured Collinsella sp.
TCCCCGTCGTTGGGGTCGCCCTTGAGGGTGTTGATGTCCAGGTACTGGTTTTCGTCCTCTTTTTGCTGGGTCTCCGACTCCGCTTGGGTGGGGCCGCGGAACAGCTGGAATCCCTCAAACGCAATGACGCCGAGCAGGGCAATGATAATGGCGATAAAGGCAACCTTGACTGCCTGCGGAAATTCCGAGAAACGCAGCTCCTTTTCCTCGGCGTAATAATCGGCGAAGCGCTCTTCGCCCGTGCTTTTGGTATACGCCGGCGCGGACGCGGCCTCCGGGTCATATTCCGGCGCAGGCGTGGCGGCGTACGGATCGTTGAGATAATCGCTTGATGCGGTGCCATAACCCTCGGTCTCGATGCGACCATTGCCAGCATAGTCATCGGAATAATCGGAATATGCTGCACCGCCCTCATAGTCCACGGCGCTCGTGTTGGTGGCAAAAAGCGGGTTAACTGGAACGTCGAGCGCCGGCATGCCGGTAGAGGTCTCATCCAGATCGGCTGTGGCCCAGGAATCGTAGGCAACCTGATGGGCAACGGGCTCGTCGAGCCTTGCGATCGGAGGCTTGCGTGCCGCAGGAACAGGCAACTGCTGGGCGCTGTACATAACGGTGCTGTCGGCCGATTTGCCCTGCGTCGCTGCAGCGAGAAATGCCGCGGTCTCGGACGGGTCGCTTGCGGGGCGGGGAGCGGTCGTGGGCGCCGAAGTGGGTGCGGGCGTAGGCGCGGGCGTCGAAACAGGCGACTGCGCAGGAGTCGGCGCAGGTGCGGACTTAGGCGCAAGTGCGGGATTGGGGGTTGACGGGCGAGCCCCGCCGCCCATGAGTTCGTCGGTGGTCCACGGGCGATCATCCATCACGTCGTCAAGGCTCAGCGAAAACAGGTCGTCTTCACCCTCATCGAACATGCGGTGCACATGTCCACCAATTGCCGGAATCAATCCGCGACCGGTGCATGATGCCTTGCTCAACGCCATTCTGTTCCATCCTTTCGAAATACTAATGACATCGATTATATGGAACTTCCCAAGCGGCTCGGTCTTGGATTCGCGCTTTCCAGAACTCGCGCCCAAAAGGGGAGGGGCAATCCAGGCGAGTGCCTACTTGTCGCCGGCAGCAGCCTTGGCCTCATTGAGGTAGCTATAGAAGCTGTACTTGGAGATGCCAAAGAACTCGCAGGCGCGCTCGCTCGACTTGGAAATGAGGAAGGCGCCGCGACGGTCGAGGTAGCCAATGGCGCGAATGCGCTCGTCCTTGGTCATGAGGGCGGCGGGCTTGCCCACAAACTGTTCGCACTCGCGCAGCAGGTCTTCGAGCAGGTCGCCGATGTTTTTGGTAATGGGCTCGGGCTCGGTGTAGCCCGTGCCGCCGATGCCGGTAAAGGCATCGAGCGAGCGCTCAAAAGCCTTCATAAGCGTAATGTCAAAGTTAATGCCCAAAATGCCGACGGGTTTGCCCTCATCGTTGCGGATAAAGATCGTCGAGGACTTGAGCAGCTTGCCATCGGCGGTTTTGGTGAGGTATGGCTCGCGGTCGTGCACGTCGGTGGTGCCATCGTGCATGGATTCAAGCACAATATGGCTGGGGCCGTCACCCAGTTTGCGCCCACTGACGTGGCCGTTTTCAATCACTACGATGGAGTGGTCCACGTCCTCGGTCTCCAGATCGTGGACGACGATTTCGCAGTTGGGGCCAAACTGGAGCGCCAGGCCGTGTGCAAGACGCTTGTAAAACTCAATCTGTGCGGGGGTCATGGGTGCCTTCCTAAAAATTAGTTTGGGCACACTTTGCCATAAACCACACCTGTTCGCAAATAACGAAAGCGTCGCTGCGCTATGTAACCGTTCGGCGGCGAAAAAGTACCGATTACGGCAACAAACAATTTGTTAGGTTTAGCAATCAAAAAGTGTGATAGAACAGTGCTAACAAACTTTTTGTTTGGCATCCACATAAAAGTTCAGTCGCATGAATGGGAATGGGCTGAAACGCGTATGCGGGGGCCGGCAAGAGAGAACTTAAGGAGTTCACCGTATGGCCGATAAGATCCAGTGGGCGGGCAACACGATGCCCAAGAGCGATGACAAGCACTTGGGAATCATGAGCCTCGACCACGTGAAGAAGGCCCGTGCCTTCCACCAGTCGTTCCCCCAGTACACCGTCACTCCGCTTGCCCGCCTGGATGGCCAGGCCGCGCGCCTGGGCCTGTCCAACCTGTGCGTTAAGGACGAGAGCTATCGCTTTGGCCTCAACGCCTTTAAGGTCCTGGGCGGCTCGTTTGCCATGGCCAATTACATTGCCGACGAGACCGGCAAGGACGTTGCCGAGTGCACCTTCGATTACCTGACCTCCGATCAGCTTGCCAAGGACTTTGGCCAGGCTACCTTCTTTACCGCCACCGACGGCAACCATGGCCGCGGCGTGGCATGGGCTGCCAACAAGCTGGGCCAGAAGGCCGTCGTGCACATGCCCAAGGGTTCCACCAAGCCCCGCTTTGATAACATCGCCGCCGAGGGCGCCACGGTGACCATCGAAGAGGTCAACTACGACGAGTGCGTGCGCATGGCCGCCGCCGAGGCCGACGCCTGCGAGCGCGGCGTTATCGTTCAGGACACCGCCTGGGAGGGCTACGAGAAGATTCCGTCTTGGATCATGGAGGGCTACGGCACCATGGCTTCCGAGGCTGCCGAGCAGCTGCGCGAGATGGCCATCAACCGCCCGACGCATGTCTTTGTCCAGGCTGGCGTAGGCTCGCTCGCCGGCGCCGTGGTGGGCTACTTCACTAACCTGTATCCCGATAACCCGCCCACCTTTGTCGTGGCCGAGTGCGCTCCGGCCGCCTGCCTGTACAAGGGCGCTGCCGCCGGCGACGGCGACCCGCGCATCGTGGACGGCGACATGCCCTCCATCATGGCCGGCCTGTGCTGTGGCGAGCCCAACATCCTGGGCTGGGATATCCTGCGCAACCACGCTACCGCTTTCGTGTCCTGCCCCGACTGGGTCACCGCTCGCGGCATGCGTACCCTGGGCGCCCCCGAGAAGGGCGACCCGCGCGTCATCTCCGGCGAGTCCGGCGCGGTGACCACCGGCCTGGTCGAGACCCTCATGCTCGATCCTGAGTACGCCGAGCTCAAAGAGCTCATCGGCCTGGACAAGACGAGCTCCGTGCTCTGCTTCTCCACCGAGGGCGACACGGATCCGGATCAGTATCGTCGCATCGTCTGGGAGGGCGAGTATCCCACCTGCTAGTAGACTGACCTGTCCGGGCGGCAGAGCATATGTTTGCTCCCTGCTCGAACAGTCCTGCTCGCACGGAGAGCACATTAAGTGCTCTCCGGCTCGTGCGGAACTCGCGACGGAGCAAACATATGCTCCGCCGCCCTACGTTTACTTGCTTGCCGGGTGCTCGACCTCACGCTGCTTGGCACAAGTGATCTATCTGAAATATCTACCTGTAGGTAAACCCTTGTAGAAAGGTTGACTGTTATGACTAAGGAACTCGATTTCGAGGCAATTAAAAACGCTGCTGAGTCTCATCGTGCTGACATGACGCGTTTTCTTCGCGCAATGATTAGCCATCCCTCTGAGTCCTGCGAGGAGGGCGAGGTTGTCGCCTGCATCAAGGCCGAGATGGAGAGCCTTGGCTATGACGAGGTCAAGGTCGACGGCCTGGGCAACGTTATGGGCTTTATGGGCGAGGGCGACAAGATTATCGCCATCGACTCTCACATCGACACCGTTGGCATCGGCAACATCGAGAACTGGGACGCCGATCCCTATGAGGGCTACGAGACCGACGAGATCATCTACGGCCGCGGCGGCTCCGACCAGGAGGGTGGCATGGCTTCTGCTACCTACGCTGCCAAGATGATGAAGGACATGGGCCTCATCCCCGAAGGCTACAAGATCATGGTCGTCGGTACCGTCCAGGAAGAGGACTGCGACGGCATGTGCTGGCAGTACATCTACAACAAGGACGGCATTAAGCCCGAGTTCGTCATTTCCACCGAGCCCACCGACGGTGGCATCTATCGCGGTCACCGCGGCCGCATGGAGATCCGCGTCGACGTTCACGGCACCTCCTGCCACGGCTCCGCTCCCGACCGCGGCGACAACGCCATCTACAAGATGGCCGACATCATCGCCGACGTCCGCGCCCTCAACAACAACGGCTGCGACGAGTCGACCGACATCAAGGGCCTCGTCAAGATGCTCGACCCCAAGTACAACCCCGAGCACTTCGAGGACGCCCGCTTCCTGGGCCGCGGCACCTGCACCGTCAGCCAGATCTTCTACACCAGCCCCAGCCGCTGCGCTGTCGCTGACTCCTGCGCCATCTCCATCGACCGTCGCATGACCGCCGGCGAGACCTGGGAGTCCTGCCTGGACGAGATCCGCAACCTGCCGGCAGCCAAGAAGTACGGCGACGACGTGAAGGTCTCCATGTACATGTACGACCGTCCGTCCTGGACCGGCGAGGTCTACGAGACCGAGGCTTACTTCCCCACGTGGATCAACAAGGAGACCGCTCCGCACGTCAAGGCCCTCGTCGACGCCCATAAGGCTATGTTCGGTGACGAGCGCATCGGCTGCGAGCCCAGCATGGACAAGCGCACCGGTCGCCCGCTGTGCGACAAGTGGACCTTCTCCACGAACTGCGTTTCCATCCAGGGCCGCTATGGCATCCCCTGCGTCGGCTTTGGCCCGGGTGCCGAGTCTCAGGCTCACGCTCCCAACGAGGTCACCTACAAGGACGACCTGGTCACCGCTGCCGCCATGTATGTGGCTGCCCTGAACCTCTACGATCCGAGCCAGGCCGATGGCGATGCCACCGTGTTCCGCGCCGGTCTGACCAACAACAAGATCGACTAGTCCCATTCCTCGATCTTGTTGAGCCGGGGGCAGTTTATGCCCCCGGCGCCTCCTGTTGACTTGGGGCCCGCGGTCGTTATCTCCCATGCTTCCTCGACGGTGGCGGGTCCTCGTCATGGTGCTCTGCATGTTCTAGCCACACGCGCATGCCGGAGCACATCTACTCATTGCGATCGTTTCACCTTTAGAAAGGACATTTCCATGGACGCTAAGTTTACCGAGCTCGTCGAGCAGCTGAACGGCCTCGATTTTAAGGGTATGTACGGCAGCGACTTCCTGCACACCTGGGACAAGACCACCGATGAGCTCAAGGCGCTCTACATCGTCGCCGACGCTCTGCGCGAGCTGCGCGAGAACAACGTTTCGTCCAAGATTTTCGATTCGGGCCTGGCCGTCTCGCTGTTCCGCGACAACTCCACCCGTACGCGCTTCTCCTTCTCTAAGGCCGCCAACCTGCTCGGCCTTGAGCTGCAGGACCTGGACGAGAAGAAGTCCCAGATCGCTCACGGCGAGACCGTCCGCGAGACCGCTACCATGATCTCCTTCATGGCCGACGTCATCGGCATCCGCGACGACATGTACATCGGCAAGGGCGACGCCTACATGGCCGAGGTCTCCGAGTCTGTCCAGCAGGCTTACGAGGACGGCGTTCTGGATCACCGTCCCACGCTCATCTCCCTGCAGTCCGACTCCGATCACCCCACGCAGTCCTCTGCCGATATGCTCTACCTTATCAACGAGTTTGGCGGCCTTGAGAACCTCAAGGGCAAGAAGGTTGCCGTCACCTGGGCCTATTCGCCCTCTTACGGCAAGCCGCTGTCCTGCCCGCAGTCGCTAATCAGCCTGCTGCCCCGCTTTGGCATGGACGTCACCCTGGCTCACCCCGAGGGCTACGACCTCATGCCCGAGGTCGTCGAGCGCGCCAAGACCTATGCCGCCGAGTCCGGCACCACCTTTAAGCAGGTCAACACCATGGCCGAGGCCTTCGAGGGCGCCGACATCGTGATCCCCAAGAGCTGGGCTCCGTTTGCCGCCATGGAGAAGCGCACCAACCTGTACGCCGAGGGCGACGACGCCGGCATCGCTGCGCTCGAGAAGGAGCTGCTCGCTCAGAACGCCACCCATCAGGACTGGTGCTCCACGACCGAGCTCATGGAGAAAACTGCCAACGGCCAGGACACCATCTTTATGCACCCGCTACCCGCCGACATCTCCGGTGTCTCCTGCGAGCACGGCGAGGTCAACGCCGACGTCTTCGACATGCACCGCGTGGGCATGTACAAGGAGGCCAGCTACAAGCCGTACGCCATCGCTGCCATGATGTTCCTGCAGAAGGTTGCCGACCCCGCCGCTGCCCTCAAGGCCCTCGATGAGCGCAACACCGCCCGTTGGTTCCAGGCCTAAAGCCGGGTTGAGGTAAGCCATGTAAAGGGGGCGCTCTGCCAACCGGCGGGGTGCCCCTTTTTGCATCGCGGGCGTGCGGGATAAGCGCTTTCGATGTAGATGCCCGCGGCGCGAGTTATGGGTACGATGGTTTCAGGGGAGGTATCACCATGAAACTTGGATGCGTCATTATGGCTTCGGGCGAGGGCAAGCGGTTTGGCTCTAACAAGATGCTCGCCGATATCTATGGCGAGCCGCTGATTGCCCGGACCATCGATTCGGTTCCCCGGGGCTTTGACGTCGTGGTTTCGACGCGTTGGCCCGAGGTCGCCCAGATTTGCGAGGACAAGCATTGTTCGTGCGTGCTACACGATGGCGAGCTGCGCAGCGAAAGCGTCCGTGCGGGCCTTTCGTGGGGAGTCGAACGCAACTGGAAAGGCTGCCTCTTTTTGCCGGGCGACCAGCCGCTCGTGAGTTCGGATTCTTTTGATGCCATGGTTCGTGCATTTGACGAGCGTGGCCGCAAGCATCCGGTGCGTCTTGCGTGCAACGGTGAGCCTTCGAGCCCGGTGCTCTTTCCGGCGGAACTGTTCGATGCACTTATGTGTCTTGAGGGCAAGGACGGCGGCGGTTCGATCCTCAAAGGCCGTACCGATGTGGTGCTGGTCGAGGCGCGTGCCTACGAGCTGTGGGACGTCGACACCGCCAAGGGACAGCGACGCATAGCGGAGCATATCGCCGCCTGCTCGTATTTTGATCGCGTGGCCAACTGCATCAATCAATAAGGAGCAATTATGATCATCATCAAAAACGGCGCGCTCGTGACGCCCCAGGGGCTTCGCCGCGCCGATCTTGCCATGGATGGCGATAAGATCGTGCGGATCGCCGCGGCAATCGAGCCGGCCGAGGGCGATACCGTCGAGGACGCCGCGGGCTGCTGGGTGTTTCCCGGCTTTATCGACGGCCACACGCACATGCAGTGCTGGACCGGCATGGATTGGACAGCGGATAGCTTTGAGACCGGCACGCGCGCGGCTGCCTGCGGCGGTACGACGACCATTGTGGACTACGCGACGGCCGATCGCGGCGTGACCATGCCCGATGCCTTGGCCGAGTGGCATCGCCGTGCCGACGGAACCTGCACGGCTAACTACGCCTTTCATATGGCGCTCGCCGAGTGGAACGAGCGCAATCGCGTCGACCTTTCGGCCATGCGCGAGGCGGGCGTGTCGTCGTTCAAGACCTACTTTGCCTATGACCACCTGCGCTTGGACGATGCCGAGACGCTCGAGGTGCTCGAGGAGCTCAAGCGCCTGGGCGGTATCCTGTGCGTGCATTGCGAGAACGGCACGTTGGTGAATGAGCTGCAGAAGCGCGTGTTTGAGCAGGGTGTCCACGGGCCCGAGGGCCATGCACTCAGCCGTCCGGACGTGTGTGAGGCCGAGGCAGTGAGCCGTCTGCTATATCTGGCGCACCTGGCCGGCGACGCACCGGTCAACGTGGTGCACCTTTCGACCAAGCTGGGGCTCGAGGCCATTCGTGTCGCCAAGGCGCGCGGGCAGAAGAATATCTATGTCGAGACCTGCCCTCAATATCTGATGCTCGACGATACTTGCTACTTGGAGCAGGGCGAGGACGGCTTTGCGGGCGCCAAATATGTGATGAGCCCGCCGCTGCGCCATGCGGGCGACCGTGCGGCACTGCGCGAGGCGCTTGTGGCCGGCGAGATCGATACGATTGCGACCGATCACTGCAGCTTTAACCTGCACGGGCAAAAGGACCGCGGGCGCGACGACTTCCGCGCGATTCCCAACGGCGGGCCCGGTGTGGAGCATCGCCCCGTTGCGATTGCCACGAGCTTTGAGGGACTGCTGGGCCCCGAGGATCTGTGCCGCTTGATGAGCGAGAACCCGGCGCGCGTCTTTGGCATGTATCCGCGCAAGGGCTGTCTTGCCGAGGGCGCCGATGCCGACGTGTGCGTGTGGGATCCGAGCGCTCGTTGGACGATCAGTGCCGCGACGCAGCATCAGGCCGTGGACTACACGCCGCTCGAGGGCTTTGAGGCACACGGCCGCGCCAAGGCTGTGTTTGTGAACGGCGTGCTGGCTGCGCGCGACGGCGAGCCCACCGGAGCCCAACCCGGCCGCTACGTCCCCCGCTAGCAGAAAGGACGCCGGATTCCCCTCCGCAGTTGCGGTGGAATAGTTCCTGTTTAGCTGCCAAATAGGCCGTTTCAGGAACTATTTCACCGCAACTTATAGGTCTGCTGGGGCAGTGACGGCTACTTGAGGCTGCTGGTGACGACGGAGCGGCCGAGGGCTGCCTCGAAGCGATCTGCCATCGTTGGGTCGGCAAGCGTGTCGACTTGGTTGAGCATGATGCGGGCATTGCTGAGGTTCAGCATTCGCAGCTCGGCATTGAGCACCTGGGCGACGCGCTCGGGCGTGGCGATGTCGGTGAGCTCGCAGCCGCAACGCTCGCAAAAGAGCTCGGGGCGGTGGACGGCTTCGTTGATGGGCTTGCCGAGCCCCAAGGCGCCGACGATCCAGACAACGTTTGCCGTGGCGGCGGGAATTACCGGCTCCCAGGCGGCATGCGCTTTGAGCGGGAGTCGCTTGCTGCCATCTGCCTCGGCCAGCACATAGTCAAAGCGCCGTGCCAGCTCGTTGAGCGGCTCGGCGGGGGCGGAGAGCTTGCCTGTCTCCGGGTCCAAAACACCCGCCTGGCAGATACTTCCGCGGTTCATGCCCGCGCATGCCTCGCAGGTGCAGCCGGGAACATGCAGGGCCCCCGGCTTCCAAGGCGCGGCGTCCAGGCGACGGCTCGACCCGTCCCATGGCACGCCGGCGACGGGAAACATGTGCGTGGTGGTGCAGAGGAGCACCCTGTCGCCGGCGCGCATGAGCTCAAGACCCAGCGTTTTCAGCAATGTCGACTTGCCGCCACTGCCGATAATTGCGGTAATGCCCGGCTCGATCTTGAGCGCGGAGGCAAGGTTTCCGCTCGTCGTTTCCATCTGTTCACCGCCGTATAATACTGTGATAATAAATAATCATCAGAGTGCGGTCGAACCGCTTTTGCTCTGCTCAAACCGTAGCACAGGGAGGTGCCCCGGGAATGCTCGTTTATGTTCGCGGCGCCGGCGATATCGCCACGGGCGTCGCCGCTCGCTTGGTGCGCGCCGGCGTGTCGGTCGTTATGGCCGATATCGCGGTTCCCACGTGCATCCGCCGCACAATCAGTTTTTGCGAGGCCATTCGCCTGGGCGAGGTCGAGGTTGAAGGCATTCGCGCTCGCTTGGCACAGACGCCGGCTGAGGCGCTTGCGATTACCGAGGCTGGAGATGTCGCCGTTGTGGTGGACCCCCAGGCCAAGATGCTCGGCGAGCTGGAACCCGCGGCTGTGGTCGACGCGATTTTGGCCAAGCGCAACCTGGGCACCACGCGCGACATGGCGCCTGCCGTCATCGCCGTGGGGCCGGGCTTTACCGCGCCGGTCGATTGCGACGCCGTGGTCGAGACCATGCGCGGGCATTTTCTGGGCCGTGTCATTACCCAAGGTTCGCCCCAGCCCAACACGGGCGTGCCGGGCATTATCGCCGGCTTTGGCAAGGAGCGCGTTATCCACAGCCCCGCCGCCGGCGTGTTTCGGTCCGACCGCGCAATCGGCGACATCGTGAGTGCCGGCGATGTGATCGGGTATGCGGGTGATACTCCCATGGTCACGCAGATTGACGGCTGCTTGCGCGGCCTTTTGGCCGATGGCGTTCAGGTGACCGAGGGCTTTAAGTGCGCCGATGTCGATCCGCGCGGCGATGCCGGCTATATCAACTACATTTCGGACAAGGCGACGTCGGTCGGCGGCGGCGTGCTCGAGGCACTCGCTATGCTCACCGATGTCTTTAGAGGATAGAAGGCGGCAATGGAAAAGCTCGATGTTGTGGATGCGGCGCTTACTGCCCTGCGTGCTGGCGAGACGTGCGAGCTCGTGGTCGTGGCCGGTACGGCGGGGTCATCGCCGCGCGGTGTGGGCGCATGGATGACTGCCTTTGCCGACGGCAGCCAGGCGGGCACTATCGGCGGCGGCAAGATCGAGCTCTTTGCGCTGGACGAGGCGCGCGAGCTCCTGAGCGCGGGACAGTCGCGTCTGGTCCGCTACACCATGGGCGGCGAGAACTCCGATACCGGCATGATCTGCGGCGGAGCCATCTGCCTGTGCTATCTGCATCTGGATGCGACTCAGGCGCCGTTGTTCCAGGAAATCGCCGACGTCTTGGCCTTTCGGCGCATCGGCGACTTCGTCATCGACTTTGAACCGTTTATCGCGAGCGTGCTCGAGGGCGATGTGGCCGAGTACCATGGCGAGGAATCGCGCCGCACCATTGCGGGCTGCCCCGGGCTTTCGCTGGTGGAGGAGGGGAGTAAGGTCACCTACACCAACGCGGCCTCCGAGATTCCCGCGGCGCACATCGAGACGCTCTGCCCCGAGGGCCTGACCTATATCTTTGGCTGCGGCCACGTGGGCGCTGCGACGGCGCGGGTGCTCACGGCGGCGGGCTTTGCCGTTGTGGCGTGCGATGACCGCCCCGGCACGCTGACCCCCGATTGGGTGCCCGGTGTCTACGACCGTCGCCTGGTCGATTACAAGAACCTGAGCATGCAGTGCCCCATCGGTCCGCGCGACCTGGTGGTCGTGGCCACGGCGGGTCACAAGTCCGATATCGACGTGGTGATTCAGGCCATGCGCGCCAAACCCGCCTATCTGGGCTGCTTGGGCTCGCGCCGTAAGACGGCCTTTGTGCGCGCCCGCCTGGAGCAGGAGGGCTTTACACGGGACCAGATCGACGAGCTGCACCTGCCGATCGGTGTTGCCATTCAGGCCGAGGATCCCGAGGAGATCGCCATCTCCATCGCCGCCGAGATGATCCACCTGCGCCGCACCAAACTCGTCCCCCGCAAGCGCTAATCGCATCCCCATCAATAAGTTGCGGTGAAATACGGATTGTTTAAGCCTGTTAGGCCGCCAAACAGTCCCTATTTCACCGCAACTGCTTTTTGGGATCCATTTGTGCGGGGGAGTTGTGGAGTTGTGCAGGCAGACGAGGTTTTTCTGGAAATACGCTTCCGATGCGCGTATAGTACCGATTGTTTTGTCGGCTCCTGCTGCGTCGAGTCCAAACCGCAAAATGCCATGAGCGGCGCGGATGCAGCCAGGAGGCACGAGGACAACCCATCGTGGCCACGCCCCGTGCTTAAAACCCCAAGAAGGAGTGAACAATGGCAGAAGAGAAGTATGTGCCGCGTCTGAAGACCAAGTACAACAACGAGGTCAAGCAGCAGCTTCAGGACAAGTTCCAGTACGAGAACGTCATGATGATCCCCAAGTTTGAGAAGATCGTCGTGAACATGGGTGTCGGCGAGGCCGCTACCGATTCCAAGGCCATCGACGGTGCCGTGCGCGACCTGCGCGCCATCACCGGACAGCAGCCGATGATCACCCGTGCCCGTAAGTCCATCGCTACCTTCCGCCTGCGCGCTGGTATGCCGATCGGCTGCAAGGTTACCCTGCGTGGCGACCGTATGTGGGAGTTCTTCGATCGTCTGACCTCCGTCGCGATCCCCCGTATCCGCGACTTCCGCGGCATTTCCGCCAAGAGCTTCGACGGCCGTGGTAACTTCTCCATGGGCGTCACCGAGCAGCTCATCTTCCCCGAGATCGACTTCGATTCCGTCGATCACCAGCGTGGTATGGACATCACTTTCGTGACCACCGCCAACACCGATGAGGAGGCCAAGGCCCTTCTGGACGCCTTCGGTTTCCCGTTCAAGAAATAGGTTCACCTGCCCTATAAGCGCCGTTCCCACAAGGGGGCGGCGCTTGGGGCGAACAATACTCTATGTGAGGAGGATATAAGTGGCTAAGACATCGATGATCGTCAAGTGCAATCGCAAGCAGAAGTTCTCTACTCGTGAGTACACGCGCTGCCAGCGCTGCGGCCGTCCGCACTCTGTGTACCGCAAGTTCGGCCTGTGCCGTGTCTGCTTCCGCGAGCTTGCACTCAAGGGCGAGCTTCCCGGCGTTAAGAAGGCCAGCTGGTAAGTCACTACCAGCGTTTCAAGCATCAGTTTGGAACAGGGAAAACGCGCTAAAAAGGCTTTGCCGTTAAGGGCGGCGAAGAACCAAGAGCACGTGTTCATCAAGAACGAAGGAGAATCTGTATGAACCTTACAGACCCGATCGCAGATATGCTTACGCGCATCCGTAACGCTAACTCTGTGAACAAGGCCACGGTCTCCATGCCGAGCAGCAAGAAGCTCGTCGAGATCGCTCGTGTTCTGCACGAGGAGGGCTACATCGAGGGCTACGATGTCGAGGACACCGTTCCCCAGAAGACTCTGCACATCACGCTTAAGTATGGTCCCAAGAAGGCTAAGGTCATCAACGGCATCCGCCGCATTTCCAAGCCGGGCCTGCGTAAGTACACCGGCGTTGCCGACATGCCCCGCGTCCGCGGTGGCCTTGGTACCGCCATTATTTCCACCAGCCATGGCGTCATGACCGACCGCGATGCTCGCAAGCACAACGTCGGCGGCGAGATCATCGCTTACGTCTGGTAATTCGCTCGGTAGGTAGAAGGAAAGGAGATCACCGTGTCTCGTATCGGTAATAAGCCTGTCCAGATTCCCGCCGGAGTCGAAGTGGCAGTCAACGGCAACAACGTTGTCGTCAAGGGCCCCAAGGGCCAGCTCGAGCTCGATGTCTTTGAGAAGCTCGCTATCAACGTCGAGGACAACGTCCTCACCGTTTCCCGTCCCGACGACGAGCGTGAGACCCGTGCCCGACACGGCCTCACCCGCGCCCTCATCCACAACATGGTTGTTGGCGTTTCCGAGGGCTTCGAGAAGAAGCTCGAGCTCGCCGGCGTCGGTTACCGCGTGCAGCAGAAGGGCAAGAACCTCGAGTTCTCCCTGGGCTTCTCGCACCCCGTGATCGTCGAGGCTCCCGAGGGCATCACCTTCGAGGTTCCCGACAACACCCACGTGAACGTCAAGGGTATCAACAAGCAGCAGGTCGGTCAGATCGCCGCTGAGATCCGCGGCCATCGTCCTCCCGAGCCTTACAAGGGCAAGGGTATCCACTACGTTGGCGAGCACATCCGCCGCAAGCTGGGTAAGGCCGCCAAGTAGTCGTAACTGACTCACTCGCATAAGACCAGCACCCCGTCAGGTGCTGGCAAGATCAACCTTTTTAGGAGTTTACGTATGAACAAGCATAAGGCGAAGCTGGAAGGCCTCAAGCGTCGTCAGCGTCGTGTTCGCGGCAAGGTCTCGGGTACCTCCGAGCGTCCGCGTCTTCGCGTGACCCGTACTAACGCCAACATCTATGCCCAGATCATCGACGACAGCAAGGGCTCCAGCCTGACGCTCGTCTCTGCCTCGACCCTCGAGGCCGAGTTCAAGGGCACCCACACCTCGAACAAGGAGGCTGCGGAGAAGGTCGGTCAGCTCGTTGGCAAGCGCGCCATCGAGGCCGGCATCACCAAGGTCGCCTTCGATCGCGGTGGCCGTATCTACCATGGCCGCGTCAAGGCCCTCGCCGACGGTGCTCGTGCCGCCGGTCTCGAGTTCTAGGAGGTATGTAGCACATGGCTCGTAATCAGAAGCAGCAGCGCGAGGCCTCCGAGTTCGAGGAGCGCGTCGTTTACATCAACCGCGTGTCGAAGACCGTCAAGGGTGGTCGTCGCATGAGCCTCGTCGCTCTCGTCGTCGTTGGCGACGGCAAGGGCAACGTCGGCGTTGGCATGGGCAAGTCCGCTGAGGTGCCCATGGCCATCTCCAAGGCATCTCTCGATGCCAAGAAGAACATGTTCCACGTGCCGGTGACCGAGCAGGGCACCATCCCGCACGAGGTTCTCGGCCACTTTGGTGCCGGCCGCATCATCATCAAGCCCGCTGTCGAGGGTACCGGCGTTATCGCCGGCGGCGCTGTGCGTCCCCTCTTTGAGCTTGCTGGCATCAAGAACGTCCTGTCCAAGTCCCTCGGTACCGACAACGGCCTCAACATCATCAAGGCTGCCGTCGAGGGCCTCAAGGAGCTCTCCAGCCCTGAGGACGTCGCGGCTCGCCGTGGCCTGACGGTCTCCGAGATGTTCGTCGGTAAGGAGAACTAAGCATGGCTGACACCATCAAGATCAAGCAGGTCCGCAGCACCAACGGTTGCAAGCAGGACCAGGTCCGTACTGTCCGTGCCCTCGGTCTCCACAGGATCCGCGAGGTTCGCGAGATTGCTGACAACGAGTCCGTCCGCGGCATGATCTTCAAGGTCAAGCACCTTGTCGAGATTGTAGAGGAGTAGCAAATGCAGCTTCACGATCTTACTCCCGCGCCCGGTTCCACCAAGAACCGCAAGCGCGTCGGCCGTGGCAATTCTTCGGGTCACGGCACCACTTCTGGCCGCGGTCAGAAGGGCCAGGGTTCCCGCTCTGGCGGCACCAAGGGTGCCGGCTTCGAGGGTGGCCAGACTCCGCTGGCTATGCGCCTGCCCAAGCTTCCGGGCTTCCGTAACCCCCGTCGTATCGAGTACACCGCTGTTAACGTTGAGCGTCTCGAGCGTAAGTTCGAGGACGGCGCTGTGATCGACGGTGCCGCTCTTAAGGCCGCTCGCATCACCAAGAGCGAGTTCGAGCCCGTCAAGGTGCTCGGCAATGGTGAGCTCACCAAGAAGTTCACGGTCAAGGTCGACAAGGTCAGCGCTTCTGCGCAGGCCAAGATCGAGGCCGCCGGCGGAAAGGTCGAGCTGCCGTGCTAAATGGTCTTAAGAATGCTTTCCGCATCAAAGAATTGCGCGAAAAGATTCTTTTTACCATAGCTATGCTCGTCGTGTACCGCATTGGTGCGCACGTTCCTGTGCCCGGCATTCCCTTCCAGGGGATGCTGGGCCTTTTCTCGACCGATAACAATTCGGTCGCCGCAGGTGCTATGGCCCTCCTGAATCTTTTCTCTGGCGGCGCGTTGAGCTATGTGTCGGTGTTTTCGCTGGGCATCATGCCTTACATCACCAGCTCGATCATCCTCCAGATGCTCCAGGCCGTCGTGCCTTCCCTGCATGAGCTTGCCCGCGAGGGCGAGGTCGGTCAGACAAAGATTACGCAGTATTCGCGTTACCTCACCCTGGCTCTGGCAATCCTAAACTCCGTGGGTTACCTCTTCCTCTTTAAGAGCTTCGGCATCAGCTTTAATGGCGCCGGCGCTCCCGAGATCATCTTCGACCTCATGATCATCGGCACGCTCACCGCGGGCGCCATGCTGATCATGTGGATCGGTGAGCTCATTACCCAGCGCGGTATCGGCAATGGCATGTCGCTGATCATCTTTGCGAACATCATGGCCGGTCTGCCGCAGGCTATCTTCTCCAGCACCGAGGGCAATGCCGGTGGCATCATCACCATGGTGATCATCTGCGCCATCATCCTGCTGGTTATCCCGCTGATTGTTTTCCTTGAGCGCGGCCAGCGCCGCATCCCGGTCTCCTACGCTAAGCGCGTCGTGGGCCGTCGCATGATGGGTGGCCAGACCACCTACCTGCCCATCAAGGTCAACACCGCGGGTGTCGTGCCGATCATCTTCGCTTCGGCGCTGCTGTACTTCCCGGCTCAGATTGCCGTGTTCTTCCCCGGCATCGGCTGGATTCAGGCAGTTGCCTCCGCGCTTTCGACCGGTTGGCTCAACTGGGTGCTTAACGTTGTCCTCATCGTGTTCTTCGCGTACTTCTACACCTCCATGGTGTTCAACCCCGATGACACGGCCGATAACCTTAAGAAGCAGGGCGGCTTTATTCCGGGCGTCCGTCCGGGTAGGGCTACCGCGGCCTACATCAAGAACGCGCTCAACAAGATCACGCTTCCCAGCGCTGTCTTTTTGGCGCTCATCGCCATCGTGCCTTCGATCATCTTCTCCTTCACGGGTAACCATCTGATCCAGGCATTTGGCGGCACGTCCATCCTCATCATGGTCGGCGTCGTGCTCGACACGGTCGATAAGCTCGAAGGCCAGATCAAGATGTATGATTACGATGGATTCTTTAAATAGGCTAGAGGAGGATTGCTCATGAACCTCGTATTGCTCGGAGCTCCGGGTGCCGGTAAGGGCACCGTCGCACAGGAGCTCGTCGCCGAGTTTGGCGTCGCCCATATTTCCACGGGCGACCTGCTGCGTGCTGCCGTCAAGGGTGGCACCGAGCTTGGTATTCAGGCTAAGAAGTACATGGACGCTGGCGAGCTCGTTCCCGACCAGCTCGTGATCGACCTTGTCAAGGAGCGCCTTGCCGCCGATGACGCCCAGCAGGGCTTCATCCTCGACGGCTTCCCGCGCAACACCGCCCAGGCTGTGACGCTCGATTCCGAGCTTTCCGCCATGGGTCGCGAGATCGACTGTGCCCTTCTGGTCGATGTGGCCCCCGAGGTCATTATCGATCGTCTGTCTTCGCGTCGCACCTGCCGCGCCTGCGGTTACACCGGCACCGCTGCTGATGCTACCTGCCCCAAGTGCGGTGGCGAGATGTATCAGCGCGACGACGACAAGCCCGAGACCATCAAGAACCGTCTCGACGTCTACGAGAAGTCCACGAGTCCGCTCGTCGACTACTATCGTGGCCAGGGTCTGCTCAAGTCGGTCAACGGTGACCAGGCTCGTGAGACCGTGTACGGGGATGTCAAAGAGGCTCTCGGTCTATGATCAAGATTAAGTCTGCAACGCAAATCGAGCAGATGAAGAAGGCAGGAGCGCTATCTAAGATGGCGCTCCGCCACGTTGGAGCCATGGTGCGCCCCGGCGTTTCCACCTTTGAGCTCGATCAGCTCGCGGAGCAGATTATCCGCATGCATGGCGGCACCCCTGCCTTTAAGGGTTACGGCGGGTTCCCGGGGACCATTTGCGCATCGATCAACGATGCCGTGGTCCACGGTATTCCCAACCCTGACATGATCCTGCGCGATGGCGATATCATCTCCATCGATACGGGAGCCGTTGTCGACGGTTGGGTCGGCGATAACGCATGGACGTTTTTCGTCGGCACCCCCACGCCCGAAGCCAAGGCTTTGTGTGAGGTCACGCGCGATTGCCTTAAGGCTGCCATCGAGCAGGCTGTTCCCGGTAACCATATCGGGGACGTCGGTTATGCCGTTCAGTCCCTCGCCGAGTCTCATGGTTACGGCGTGCTTCGTGATTATGTTGGCCATGGCATTGGCCGCGTGATGCACGAGGACCCCAACGTTCCTAACTATGGAAAGAAGGGGAGGGGCGTTCGCCTCCAGGCCGGCATGGTCATTGCCATCGAGCCGATGGTTACGATGGGTTCCAACCATGTGAGCACGGGCTCCGACGGTTGGATTGTTACGACCAACGACCACCTGCCCGCCGCGCACTACGAGAACACCGTCGCCATTACCAATGACGGTCCGGTGATTCTCACCACGGATGCCCAAGGTGCTTGGTGTTCGCTCCAAGGCGGAGAAATGTAACAAGTTCCACTTAGTTGTGGAGCCATTACGAAGTTATTACGATGCGTGCATACGTGTTGTAGAATACTCAATCGCTGTCGTTTTCTAGAGAAAGATGATTGCTTGTGAAGAAGGAAGACGCAATTGAGCTCGAGGGTACGGTAAAGGAACCGTTGCCCAACGCCATGTTTAAGGTCGAGCTCGAGAACGGTCATTCGGTTCTGTGCAACATTTCTGGCAAGATCCGAATGAATTACATCCGTATTCTCCCCGGTGACAGGGTTGTCGTGGAGCTTTCCCCGTACGACCTGACCCGCGGCCGCATCACCTATCGCTACAAATAGCGGCACGCATACACGCACTCCATTTCCGACTGCAGGCTTAGCTCAACCTACGGTCGGATTGTGTGTGAAGACCAGCCATAGTTTTAAACGCCTGCGGCTGGGCGAGTAGATAGTAGGGAAGTAGTTTGAGCGCTACCGAAAGGAAGAACGATGAAGGTACGTCCTTCGGTCAAGAAGATGTGCGATAAGTGCAAAATCATTAGGCGCCATGGCAAGGTCCTCGTCATTTGCGAGAACCCCCGTCATAAGCAGCGTCAGGGTTAAGAGAGGAGACTACGTTGGCCCGTATTAATGGTGTCGACCTCCCGCGTGAGAAGCGCGTTGAGATCGGTCTGACCTACATTTACGGCATCGGCCGCACCACTGCGACGAAGATTTGCGTCGAGTGCAACGTTAACGTGGATACGCGCGTTAAGGACCTCACCGAGGATGAGGTTAACGCCATCCGCGATTATATCGATAAGAACCAGATCATGGTTGAGGGCGACCTCCGCCGTGAGCGCAACCAGAACGTCAAGCGCCTTATGGACATCGGCTGCAACCGCGGCCTTCGTCACCGCAAGGGCCTTCCGGTCCGCGGCCAGCGCACCCACACTAACGCTCGTACCCGCAAGGGCCCGAAGCGTCAGATCGGTGCTAAGAAGAAGAAATAAGGAGCGCTAGATAGATGGCTACTGCTAAGAAGAACGTTCGCGCTGCCCGTCTGAAGCGCGCGGACCGTAAGAACATTTCCGTGGGCCAGGCTCACATTCGTTCTACGTTCAACAACACGATCGTTTCGATCACCGATCCCCAGGGCAACGTCATTTCCTGGAAGTCGGCTGGCCAGGTGGGCTTCAAGGGCTCCCGTAAGTCCACGCCGTTCGCTGCCCAGATGGCTGCCGAGGCTGCTGCCAAGCAGGCAATGGAGCACGGTATGAAGAAGGTTTCCGTCTTCGTCAAGGGCCCCGGCTCCGGTCGTGAGACCGCCATCCGCTCCCTCCAGGCTGCTGGCCTCGAGGTCTCGAGCATCCAGGACAAGACCCCCATTCCGCACAACGGCTGCCGCCCCAAGAAGCGTCGCCGCGTGTAACTGAAAGGATCGTATCAATATGGCAATCGACAGGACTCCTGTTCTTAAGCGCTGCCGTCAGCTCGGGATCGATCCCGCTGAGCTCGGTTACAGCAGCAAGAAGGAATCTATCCGTCAGCCCAAGCGCCGTCGCAAGGAATCTGAGTACGGCATGCAGCTGCGCGAGAAGCAGAAGGTCAAGTTCATCTATGGCGTTCTGGAGAAGCAGTTCCACGGCTACTTCAACAAGGCCCGCAAGATGAACGGCGTCACCGGTGAGAACCTCATGATCATCCTTGAGTCTCGCCTCGACAACGTCGTCTTCCGTCTTGGCTTCGCCCGCACCCGCAAAGAGGCTCGTCAGTCCGTCCGTCACGGTCACTTCACCGTGAACGGCAAGCGCGTGGACATCCCGTCCTACCGCGTCAAGGCCGGCGACGTCGTCGCTGTCGGCGAGAAGTTCCGTGACCTCCTCCCCATCAAGGAGGCCCTGATTTCCTCCGAGCGCTTTGAGGTCCCTGGCTGGCTCGAGGTCGATATCGAGAAGCTGTCTGGTAACGTGCTCGCTCTGCCGACGCGTGAGCAGATCAGCGGTGATATCAACGAGCAGCTCATCGTCGAGCTCTACTCTAAGTAGTCCATCCGGGCTGCTGAGGCTGGAGGTAATACATGTCAGAATTCATTAGGCCTCAGGTTCAGGTCGAAGAGATCAACGAGACGTCTGCTCGTGTCTCCGTCGAGCCGCTCGAGCGTGGCTACGGCGATACGCTGGGTAACTCCCTTCGTCGCGTTCTTCTGTCCTCGCTCGAGGGTGCCGCCGTCGAGGCTATTCAGATCGATGGTGCGCAGCACGAGTTCATGACCATCCCTAACATGGTCGAGGATGTCACCGACATCGTCCTGAATGTCAAGGGTCTTGTCTTCAGGGCTCTCGGCACGACCGACGAGGCGACCGCCACCATCTCGGTTGACGGCCCCTGCGAGGTCACCGGTGCGGACTTCTTTATTCCGTCCGAGTTTGAGCTGGTCAACCCCGAGCAGCACATTGCTACGCTCACCGAGGGTGGCCATCTCACCATGAGCATGCGCATCGGCTATGGCCGCGGCTATGTTTCTGGCGAGGCAAACAAGCGCGACAACGATCCCATCGGTGTGATCCACGTCGACTCGCTGTACTCGCCGGTTTCCCGTTGCGCCAAGCTCGTTGAGGCTTGCCGTGTCGGTCAGCACACCGACTACGACCGCCTTGTCCTCGAGATCGAGACCAACGGCTCCATCGCCCCGCGCGACGCCGTGGTCCAGGCTGCCAATATCATCAACCAGCATATGGCCGCCTTTATGAACCTTGCCGAGACCCCCGAGGTCGAGGAGGAGGCTTCGATCTTCGCTCCCGAGGTCACCAACGACAACGCCGAGCTGGACAAGCAGATCGAGGATCTGGACCTTTCCGTCCGTTCCTACAACTGCCTTAAGCGCGCCAGCATTCACTCGGTCCGTCAGCTCGTTGAGTTCTCGGAGAACGATCTGCTCAACATCCGTAACTTCGGTGTTAAGTCGATCGAGGAAGTGAAGGACAAGCTTGAGTCCATGGGCCTGAGCCTGAAGGCTTAATGCTTCGCATATTTGAGGAGAAACTAGACCATGCGTCACAACGTTAAGAAGGGCCTGAAGCTCGGCACCGATGCGAGCCACACCAAGGCCATGAAGAAGAGCCTTGCTAAGGCCCTCTTCGAGAACGACCGCATCAAGACCACCGAGACCCGCGCTAAGGCGCTGCGTTCGGTCGTCGACCCGATCATCACTTGGGCCAAGAAGGGCGACCTGCACTCTCGTCGTCTGGCTATCGCCAAGCTCGGCGATAAGCAGCTCGTTGCCGAGATCTTCGACAAGGCTGCCCAGGGCATGTGGCAGGACCGCAACGGCGGTTACACCCGCATCATGAAGCTCGGCAACCGCAAGGGCGACAACGCTCCCATCGTTATCATGGAGCTCGTCACCGAGCCTTGCACGCCTAAGGCCAAGAAGGCCGCTCCGGCCCGCAAGAAGGCCGCTGCTCCCAAGAAGGTCGAGGCCGTCGAGGAGGCTCCCGCTGAGGAGACCGCTGAGTAGACATTCCGTCTGCATAGGCTATATTCGAGGGGTACGTTCGCGTACCCCTCTTTTTT
>URSP01000024.1:0-21005 GCA_900550515.1 uncultured Collinsella sp.
GATGCCCTACGACCTCACCACTAAGACGGTTTCGGGCGCTAACGTGCAGCCGGGCGACTCTGAGTCCAGTGAGACCACGTCCTCCGGCAGCGAGTCCTCCGATTCCGACAATGAGACCGCATCCTCCGAGGACAAATCGTCCAGCCAGGAAGGCGCCATCACCGACGACGACATTAACAAACTCAATAGCTAGTTATTGCTAGGGGTGGTGTCTCCTGTACGTTGGAAAGGACACTTCTTCACGGTTTCAACACGCACTGCCGGGCTTCCCCAATAGGGGAGCCCGGCTTTTTCATCCCTATAAAATCAGCAGGTCAAAGCCAATTTTTGGGACCAAATACAAATCTGTCGGCTCCCTCCTATAGCGCACTTTGCCACAGAAAAGTGCGAGACTTCGGTATGCGGTACCAAGCAATCGTTATTCGGGTCTTTAGGAATCCGCGTGATTAAATGCACGGCAATGGGTACATAGCCAGTACAGTAAGTCCCCGAGGCAGATTGGAGCCACGTATGGATATCAAGGTTTCTGGACGCAAGACGACGGTAACCGATGCTCTGCGTGCGCATGTGGATGAGAAGATCGGCGAGGCGCTCAAGGTTTTCGATATCGAGCCCATGACGGTCGACGTTGTACTTCGCTATGAGAAGAACCCCTCGAACCCCAACCCGGCAATCGTCGAGGTTACGGTTCGTGCCCGCGGTTCGGTGATTCGCGTTGCCGAGCACGGTGCAGATATGTACGCCGCCATCGACCTCTCCGCCGATAAGGTCACCCGCCAGCTGCGCAAGTTCAAGACCAAGGTCGTGGATAACCGCCAGGGTGGTGCCAGCGCCGCGGATGTTGCGCCGGTCGAGCGCGTCGAGGATCTGGCTGACCTGCTGCTGCCCGAGGAGGAGGACGACCTGCTCGTCCGCGAGAAGGTCATCGATGTCACCCCGATGACTGAGGAGCAGGCGCTGGTGCAGACCGATCTGCTGGGCCACGACTTCTACGTGTTCGAGAACGCGACGACCGGTCTCATCAATGTGGTGTATCACCGTAAGAATGGTGGATATGGCATCATCAAGCCCCGCATCGAAACACTTGACGAGTAAAATACGTTAACTTGCATGAGTTAACGGTTGGCGGCCATCCCATGCGGGTGGCCGCCTTTTTACGTAAGGAGTCGCTTTGATGGACAAGGCCGCATCCGCCGGTCATTCGAACCGTTGCCGCATCGTCGTCGATACCTGCTGCGACTTTAGCCCCGAGGTCGCCGCGAACCTCGATGTCGATATCCTGGGTTTTCCCTTTATTATCGATGGCGAGGAGCGCACAGACGACATCTGGTCGAGCATGAGCCCCAAGGAGTTCTACGACCGCATGCGCGCCGGCGCTCGCGTGTCTACCTCCGCCGTGTCGCTCGGTCGCTATATCGAGTTCTTTACCGAGTGCGCCAAAGAGGGCACGCCCACGGTCTACCTGTGCTTTACCTCGGCGCTGTCGTCGAGCTACAACTCCGCGTGCCAGGCGGCGGACGCCGTGCGCGCCGAGTATCCCGATTTTGAGCTGTACGTGGTCGACAACGCTCTGCCCTGTGCGACCGGCGCGCTCCTGGCGCTCGAGGCCGTGCGCCAGCGTTCGGCGGGACTGACCGCCAAGCAGCTGGTCGATTGGGCAAACGAGGCAAAGACCTACGTCCACGGCTACTTTACGCTCGAGAGCTTCGACGCACTGGCTGCCGGCGGCCGCATTCCGCCCGCGGCGGCGCAGCTCACGGCAAAGCTCGATGTCAAGCCCGAGCTCTCCTACGACCTGGCCGGCTCGCTGTCGCTGATCGGCGTCAACCGCGGCCGCAAGAAGGCGCTCAAGTCCATCCTCAAGTCGTTCCGCGAGAACTACGTGCCCGATCGCACCATGCCCATCGCCATCATGACGGCCGATGCCGAAAAGGACGGTGACTGGCTCGAAGCCGCCATCCGCAAGGAGGAGGGCTGCGCCGACGTCACGATCATTCGCAGCTCCGTGGGTCCCACCATCGGCTCGCACGTGGGCCCCGGTATGGTGGCCTGCGCGTTTTGGGGCAAGAACCGTGCCGAGAAAGCCTCGCTTTCCGACCGCATCGCGCGCCGTGTGCGCGGTGAGTAGACAGGCGTTACAACCGCGGGCGCCCCGCAGCTCAAGCGTTGGCACCGAGTATTCAACCTGGTAACAACACCCAACCCAAAAGGAAAGGTTTCATGGCAAACAAGCTCTCCGTCGCATTCATCGGCACCGGAATCATGGGTGCCCCTATCGCCGGCCACATCCTGGACGCCGGCTATCCCGTCACGGTCAACAACCGCACCAAGTCCAAGGCTGCCGCGCTTATCGAGCGCGGCGCCGTCTGGGCCGATACGCCGGCCGATGCCGTGGCTAACGCCGATGTCGTCTTTACCATGGTGGGCTATCCCTCCGAGGTCGAGGAGCTCTACCTGGCGGGCGACGGCCTGCTCGCGTGCACTAAGCCCGGCGCGGTCCTGATCGACCTCACCACGAGCTCGCCCGAGCTTGCCCGCGACATTGCCGAGGCCGCCCAGGTCTCCGGCCGCATGGCGTTTGACTGCCCCGTCACCGGCGGCGAGTCGGGAGCTATCGCCGGCACGCTCACAGCTATCGTGGGCGCTACCGAGAACGACATCGCCCCGGTCCGCGATATCCTTTCCACTTTTGCGGCAACCATCTGCTGCTTTGACGGCGCCGGCAAGGGCCAGGCTGCCAAGCTCGCCAACCAGGTGTCGCTGGGCGCCTGCATGGTCGGCATGGCAGACGCCATGGCATTTGCCGAGCTGAGCGGCCTTGACCTGGAGAAGACCCGCCAGATGATCCTGGGCGGCACCGGTAAGTCCGGCGCCATGGAGAGCCTGGCGCCCAAGGCGCTCGACGGCGATTACAAGCCCGGCTTTATGGTCGAGCACTTCATCAAGGACCTGCGCTTGGCGCTCGCCTATGCCGACGACCGCGAGCTTGCGCTGCCCGGTGC
The DNA here is from genome assembly GCA_900550515.1 of uncultured Collinsella sp. GTDB lineage: Bacteria > Actinomycetota > Coriobacteriia > Coriobacteriales > Coriobacteriaceae > Collinsella. The sequence continues at coordinate 3,003 of URSP01000024.1, forward strand.
CGACGTGGCCTTTACGCTCTACGACATGCTCGACGCCATCGGTGGCGCCAAGCTGGGCACTCAGGCCATCACGGTCCTCTATAAGGAGGAGGCCGATGCCATCGCCGCCGGTCTGGACTGGTCGCAGTATCGTCCCGAGGAGCATGGTGCTCACGAGGACGGCTGCGGTTGCGGCGAGCACGGCGACGACCACGAGTGCGGTTACGGCCACCACCACGGCGAGGACCACGAGTGCTGCGGCGGCCACGGTCATGACGACGGCCACGAGTGCTGCTGCGGCCATCATCACGAGGAGTAGCGCCCATGAGCTGGACGTTCGTGGTGCTTGCGCTGGTGCTCTTTCTCTTTGCGATCTACATCGGCTTTTTGTGCGGCCAGTGGGCGTGCGAAAAGCGCGTCATCACCAAGCGCGACTACTGGATTGCCAATTTTGCAGGTGCGGCGGCAGTCGTCCTGCTAACCTGGGTGTTTTCGCTGTTCCCGCTGGTGCAGTTTGCGCCGATTGGCTGGCTCGGCGGCTTTATCGCCGGCCTTAAGATGAGCTTTGGCGAGTCCGTCGGCCCGTGGCGCAAGCATGACGAGGTCTTTAACGTCAACAAGGCACACCGCGCCGCCGCCGATGCGGGCGACGCCGAGGAGCGCCGCCGCGCGCGTCACAATGGTGCAGCCGACCGACAGCTCATCTCGGTCACCGATGACAGCAAGGGTGCTGGCAAGCACGCTAAGAAATAGTAAGAAGAGGTAACTATGGCAGAAAACAAAGACGAACAGCTCACCGACGAGGAGCTGGCACAGCTTCAGCTGGCAGAGGAGAACGAGAACGCCGTCGACCGTCTGGTCAAGGAGCTCGGCTGCCCCACGCGCCGTATCCGCCAGTTTGCCGCCCGCGTGCTGCACCTGCTTGCCGAGCGCGATCCGCAGCGCGTCGTGCCCTGCGTGCCCGCGCTGATCGAGGCGCTCGACCGCCCCGAGGCTCAGACCCGCTGGGAGGCCCTCGACGCCCTGGCGGCGCTCGCCACCACCTGCCCCGAGCAGCTGGGCGATGCCTTTGAGGGCGCCGAGACTGCGCTGTTCGACGAGATTTCCTCCACGCTGCGCTATGCCGCCTTCCGCCTGCTGTGCATGTGGGGCGCCACGAGCGTCGAGCGTTCGCGCGAGGCTTGGCCCATCCTGGACGAGGCTATCCAGTGCTACCACGGCGACCTTGAGTATCGCGACATGCTCGGTTGCCTGTACGAGTTTGGCCAGGGCGAGATTGACGCCGAGGTCGCCGAGAAGCTCGCGCTGCGCCTTAAGTTCGATGCCGAGAACGGCAAGGGCAGCTATCTCAAGGCCCGTTCGAGCGAGATTTGCGAAATGCTTGTTAAACGTTTTGGCCTGGATCTCTCCAAAAAGAAGAAGCGTGCTAGCGTTAAAAAATCTGACGACGCCGAAGACGAGGAGTAACAGATTATGGCGCACGATGTAGTCCTGATTCCCGGTGACGGTATCGGTCCCGAGATTACGCAGGCCATGCGCCGCGTGGTCGAGGCCACCGGTGTCCAGATCAATTGGAACGTCCAAGAGGCCGGTGCCGGCGTCATGGACGAGTTTGACACGCCACTGCCTCAGCACGTGCTCGACGCGGTCGCCGAGACCAAGGTTGCCATCAAAGGCCCCATCACCACGCCGGTCGGCACGGGTTTCCGCAGCGTTAACGTCGCCCTGCGCAAGCATTTTGACCTGTACGCCTGCGTGCGACCCTGCCTGTCGCAGCCGGGCGACGGCTCGCGCTTCCGCGACGTCGACCTGGTCATCGTGCGCGAGAACACCGAGGACCTCTACGCCGGCATCGAGTTCGATGAGGGCGCTGCCGAGGTCGAGGAGCTTTCGCAGCTTGTCGAGCGTTCGGGCCAGAAGACCTTCGCCGCGGATTCCGCCATCTCAATTAAGCCGAATTCCATCGCCAAGAGCCGCCGCATTGTGGAGTATGCCTTTGAGTATGCCCGCCGCTGCGGCCGCAAAAAGGTGACGGCCGTGCACAAGGCCAACATCATGAAGGCGACCGACGGCCTGTTCCTGCGCGTTGCGCGCGAGGTGGCCGCCAACTATCCCGATATCGAGTTCAACGACAAGATCGTCGACGCCACCTGCATGGGCCTGGTCCAGAACCCCAACGACTTCGATGTCCTGGTGCTGCCCAACCTGTACGGCGACATCGTGAGCGACCTGTGCGCCGGCCTCGTGGGCGGTTTAGGGATGGCCCCCGGCTCCAACATCGGTGCCGACTGCGCCATCTTCGAGGCGACGCACGGCTCCGCGCCCGATATCGCTGGCCAGGATATCGCTAACCCCACGGCCGAGATTCTGTCCGCGGCTATGATGCTCGATCACCTGGGCGAGAACGACGCGGCCAATCGCATTCGCGCCGCCGTATCTGCCACGCTCGACGAGGGCGAGCAAGTTACCGGTGACGTGCGTCGTGCCCAGACTGGCTCCGTTGAGGGTGCTGTGGGCACGCAGGCCTTTGCCGATGCCGTTATCGCGCACCTGGCCTAAGACATGCAGGCTGCAAACGCCTAAATAGTACTTAAGTGTTTGCGTATAACCTAAGAATCAATACGCCCGGCACTCTGTCGGGCGTATTCTATTGAAGACTATGTTTCCTAACAAGGAGTAACTGATATGGGTCTGATTCAAAAGAAGGACGAGAAGGACGAGATCGACGGCATCCAGATCATCGAGCGCGGCGAAGGTCCCGACGGTGACGAGGACGAGAAGATCGACCTGGTCGCCGGCACGTCTGCCGAGCACATTGCTGCCGGCACGACCGCCGAGGAGGAGGACGCCCGCCTGGAGGCAAAGATCGCCGCAGATGCCGCTGACGAGAACCTCATGCCCGAGGAGCAGGACGAGGACGACGACTCCGACGCGGACGACCATGCATCCAAGCACAAGAAGGCGATGATTGCCGCCTTTGTGGTTGCAGTCGTGATCGCTGCCGTGATTGGCTTCTTTATCGGCAACGGTGGTTTTGGCGGCAAGGGCGTCGGCTCGGCGACCCTTACCGAGGACCAGCTCGATTCGACCGTAGCAAGCTACAGCTACAACGGCAAGAAGAGTGACATCACCGCGCGCGAGGCCATCGAGAGCCAGTACAGCCTCGATACCGTCAAGGATGGCGATGGCAACTACACCGCTCCTTCTGCCGACGTCATCCTGTCCTACGTGCGCAACAAGATCCTGCTCGATGCTGCCGAGGACGAGGGCATTACCGTCTCTTCTAAGGAGATGAAGAAGTACGCCGAGGATTCCATCGGCACTTCCGACTACAAGACCATGGCCACGCAGTACGGCGTGTCCAAGGACCAGGCCAAGCAGATCGTCCGTCAGTCCGCTACGCTGCAGAAGCTCTACAAGAAGAAGGTGGGCGACAGCTCCGCAAGCATGCCGACTGCTCCGACCGAGCCTTCTGACGGCAACGAGGAGACCGCGAGCAAGGATTACGCCGACTACATCATCAACCTTGCCGGCGACGAGTGGGATAGCGAGAAGGGCACCTGGAAGGACGCCGATAGCACCTACGCTAAGGCGTTCGCCGACGATGCCTTTACTGCCGATAGCGCCACCTACAAGCAGGCCATGACCGCCTATTACACCGCCTACCAGCAGTATTCCTCGCAGGCTTCGAGCGCCAGCTCCAAGTGGACCGAGTATGCTAACGGCCTCTATGCCAAGGCCAACATCAGCATCTACGGCCTGTTTGCGTAAGGTTTGCCTGTACTACTGCGCGCTAACCGATCTACCTGATTGAGCCCGCTAGAACGGACAACGTTCTAGCGGGCTTTTTGCGTTGAGGGCGTGATTGACGGCTTAATTATGACTATTCATCTTTAAGCCCAAAAAGGCTATCGGCTTCATCGTCGGATATATATTCCAGTACATCGCCTGGTTGGCAGTCGAGTGCCCGGCATATCGCGTCAAGAGTTGAAAAACGTATGGCAGAAACCTTGCCCGTCTTAATGCGTGACATATTGACCTGGGAGATGCCCACACGTTCCGCAAGCTCTTTGGATGAGATCTTGCGTTCGGCGAGCATACGGTCAAGCCGCAGAACAATCATGGATTACCCCTAGAGCAACTCGTCATCTTGTTTTTGCAGGATATACCCGTAGCGGAAGATGCTGGCAATCAGGCAAATAATCAGGCCTGCAAAGAGCATGGAGGGCTCGAATAACTGGCCGACGAACGCATCCGTAAAGCTGCCGCCAAATCCTGAGAGTATCATTCCCGTGATTACGGCACCAAGAAGCCTCACGGCAATGCCGCCGATAAGGAATAAATGTCCTACTCGACGAAGTGTGTGGTTACATTCAAGGTCAAAGGGCCTGCCTTCCTTTTCAATGTTGAAGAAAAGCCTGCGCACGCTTATCGCGATGGTGAGCGCGAGGCATGTCATCAAGAGGCTCCCTATGGCAGTGTGACCATCGTGTGCGACGAGCATAAGCGGGGTCTGCGCATCGGTACCGACGATAGCAAGGCACGGCCCTTCGCCGCCTTGAAGTTCTACGGATTGGAGACACGACCCTTGGGAGAGGCTAGGCAATATGAGTAGAAGGTCAATCGCAATGACTGCGAGGAGTCCCAGAGCGAGCGCGGTGGTAATGCAGATTGTGGCCCATTTGCAGATGCGAGCGAGCTTCCTCAGTTTGGCTATTGTCTGTTCGCGGCTGATGGTTTCATTCGATATAGATGCGTTTCGATGGAGCATAACCCCTCCAATCGGCGTTTTGGATGATACTTGTATCATATCAGAATTAACGATAAACGATAAATAATTACGGATATTGAGTAAGTAATGATTGAAAAGGATTAGCGTGAGCTATTAGCTCATTTAGGGTGCCGGAGTTTGGCGCGCGGGGGATGAGGACAAATGTCAAAACTTCCCTTGATCGCGCAAGCACTCCATTGTGTTTCCCTAATTCATCTGGGAAAACAACTGCAAACGATTGCAAGTAACCGGTGAACGGTCGAAAACTACCGTTCACCGATAATCTCAAAACTGGTTCTAACTGGTATTAAGTCAAAAAGACCAATTCACATATCTTCACAATGACCTGCAATTTTTCTACACGCTATTTTTAGCCGCCCTGCGTTGTTTAGACACAGGAAAAGATCCGATCTTTTGCCAAAGCATTTCGGAACGGTTTCAAAACCGCAGGTAGAAGTGTTAACGACCGGTAAACGGTCGATTTATCACCGTGAGCGGTGCAAAAACGTTTTACCGTATGAATCAACGAAAGCGACCTCTTCTGGGGTGATATAGTGACAACAACACGTCACGTGGTTACTACCAGTTTAGAAACCACTGGTCTTCAAAGTACGCTTTCTAAGAAGCTTTAAGGGCGAGCGCCCGCTGGCTTCCGAAAATCATCGGACTCAGATCGTACACACCTTCGGAAGGGAAATTTGAATGGTTGGCTTTATTCTTACCGGTCATGGACAGTTCGCACCCGGCCTCGCAAGCGCTATCGCTATGGTTGCTGGCGACCAGCCCGCTTTTACCGTCGTTCCTTTTGAGGGCGACCAGGCTGCATCCTACGGTGAGGATCTCCGCGCCGCTATTACCGCCATGCGTGAGGAGTGTGATGGCGTGCTCGTCTTTACCGACCTGCTTGGCGGCACCCCGTTCAACCAGTCGATGATGATTGCCCAGGATGTCGACAACGTCGAGGTTCTGACCGGCACCAACCTTCCCATGGTTATTGAGCTTCTGTTCCTCCGCGGCAACGCCACACTCGCCGAGCTTGGCGAGCAGGCCGTGACCGTTGGCCAGACGGGCATCACCGCCCAGACGGTCGCATCCGTTGCCGGCTCCGACGAAGAGGATATCTTCGGCGACGAGGACGGCATCTAATGGCCGATTTCGGAGCCAACGTCCTGAGCTCCTCGGTCGCCCTTTTAGGCCTGCTTGTCATCATGGGCTTGATTTACACCATCTGGTCGCAAATCAACATGAAGAAGAAGCAAAAGTACTTCAAGGAGCTGCACACCGAGCTCAAGCCGGGTCAGGAGGTTCTTTTCGCCGGCGGTATCTACGGAACCGTCAAAGGCATCGAAGGCGAGAAGGTCCAGATCAAAGTCCGATCCGGAGCCGTCGTAGATGTTTCGCGTTACGCGATTCAGGAGATCAAGTAACTGTCGTCAGCAAATAACGAAAGGAAGCTGATCAACATGGCAGAACCCAACATTCTTCTTACCCGCATCGATAACCGACTGGTCCATGGTCAGGTTGCCACCCAGTGGAACTCCACTCTGGGCTCCAACCTCATCCTCGTCGCCAACGACGACGTGGCGACCAACACCATGCGCCAGAACCTCATGAAGATGGCCGCTCCCGCCGGCGTCGCTACGCGTTTCTTCTCCCTGCAGAAGACCATCGACGTCATTGGCAAGGCGAGCCCGCGCCAGAAGATCTTCATCGTGGCCGAAACACCGGAAGACGTGCTTACGCTCGTCAAGGGCGGTGTGCCTATAAAGAAGGTAAACATCGGCAACATGCACATGTCGGAAGGAAAGCGCCAAGTCGCCACCTCCGTCGCAGTTAACGACGAGGATGTCGCTGCGTTTAAAGAGCTGCAGGAATTGGGGGTGGAGTTGGAGATCAGGCGCGTTCCGAGCACGCCTGTTGAGGACACGAGCAAGCTCTTCTCGTAATCCTCGTGATCCACGTTGTCAGGGGTGAAACCCTGACGTTCTGTACGTGATATCCAAAGTGCGTACATACATTTTGAAAGGAGGAGCAAGATGGAATACTCGATCATCCAGATCGCTCTGGTCTTCGTCGTCACGTTCATCGCGGCAATCGACCAGTTTGACTTCCTCGAGTCTCTCTATCAGCCCATCGTCACCGGCGCCGTCATCGGTCTTATCCTTGGCGACCTCAACACCGGTCTTCTCGTGGGTGGTACCTATCAGCTCATGACGATCGGCAACATGCCGATCGGAGGCGCTCAGCCGCCTAACGCCGTCATCGGCGGCATCATGGCAGCCATTCTCGCTATCGCTACGGGTCTCGAGCCCAACGCGGCAGTCGGCCTTGCCATTCCGTTCGCCCTGCTTGGTCAGCTCGGCGTTACCCTGGTCTTCACGCTTATGTCCCCGCTTATGTCCACGGCCGATAACATGGCTCATAACGCGGACACCAAGGGCATCGAGCGCCTGAACTACTTCGCCATGGCTCTGCTCGGCCTGATCTTCGCTGTCGTCGTCACCCTGTTCTTCATCGCTGGCGCTACCATTGGTCAGACCATCGCTTCCGCCATCCCGACTTGGCTGCAGACCGGTCTGTCCGCTGCAGGCGGCATGATGCGCTTCGTCGGCTTCGCCGTCCTGCTCAAGGTTATGATGAACCGCGATATGTGGGGCTTCTTCCTCATGGGCTTTGGTCTCGCGCTCATCACCGTTGCCAACGATTCTCTGGCAACCCCTGCTCTGCTCATCCTCGCTCTCATCGGCTTCGGCATCGCTTTCTGGGACTTCCAGCAGCAGACCGAGCTGAAGGGTGCAGCTGTTTCTGACGGAGGTGACTTCGAAGATGGCATCTAATGAGTATGTGATCCCGGAGCACTACGAGGATCTCACTCCTGCTCCGCAGCTCGATCAGAAGACCCTCAACAAGATGGCTTGGCGCTCCTGCTTCCTGCAGGCCTCGTTCAACTACGAGCGTATGCAGGCCGCTGGCTGGCTCTACTCCATCATCCCCGGTCTGGAGAAGATCCACACCAACAAGAACGACCTCGCGGCTTCCATGAGCCACAACCTGGAGTTCTTCAACACCCACCCGTTCCTTGTCACCTTTGTTATGGGCATCGTGCTTTCGCTCGAGCAGAACAAGGTTGACATTCCCACGATCCGCGCCGTCCGCGTCGCCGCAATGGGCCCGCTCGGTGGTATCGGTGACGCCCTGTTCTGGCTGACGCTTGTGCCTATCACGGCCGGCATCACCTCTAACATGGCCATCAACGGCAACGCCGCTGCACCGATCATCTTCCTGGTGATCTTCAACGTCGTCCAGTTCGCTCTGCGCTTCTGGCTCATGAACTGGTCCTACAAGCTTGGCACCAGCGCTATTGACGCTCTGACCGCCAACATGCAGGCCTTCACGCGTGCCGCTTCCATCATGGGCGTCTTCGTCGTCGGTTGCCTGGTCGTCACCATGGGTGGCACCCAGATCAACCTCCAGATCCCCAACGGCACCACCCGTGGTCTCTCCGCTACTACCGTGATCGTCTCCGAGAAGGAGGCCGGGAACTTCACCGGTATGGAGGGCATCGATACCGAGACCGCTGAGGCCGGTACCATCGCCATGACCGATAAGGACGGCAACGCCCTTACCGCTTCCGATGCCGACGGCAACGCTGTCGAGTGCGGCGTCACCGATCTGGGTAACGGCATGGAGTCCGTGACCTACGGCACCGTTACCGAGGATCCGGTCAACTTCTCTGTTGCCGACACCCTCAACACCATCGTCCCGAAGCTCGTCCCGCTTATGCTTACGCTGCTGCTTTACTACATGTTCGCTAAGCACAGCTGGACCCCGACCAAGGGCATTCTCCTGCTCTTCGTCCTTGGCATCCTGGGCGCTGGCCCGCTTGGTCTCTGGCCGAGCATCTGGTAAGGCTCTAGCTTGAGGGGTGTGTCCCTACGCGGCTCACACCCCGACCCCTTAAGCCATGTGTATGTTAAAAGCCGCGTGCTCGAAAGAGCGCGCGGCTTTTGTTTTCTTAATGATTCGGGTGTGGCAGACAGATAATGCATAACACCCTAGGTAGTTAGCCGAATTCGAGCAAAAGGGAGGATAGGATGGCGATCGGAGCGCGTAAGCAACCGCTGTACGATCAGCTGGTCGATATTCTGACCGAAAAGATTGACCATGAATATCGCGCCGGTGACATGATTCCTTCCGAGCGCGAACTTTCGGAGCGCTATGGTCTCTCGCGCACTACGGTACGCCTGGCTCTGCAGGAACTGGAGCGTTTAGGACTGGTGGTTCGGCAGCACGGTCGCGGTACCTTTGTGACCGACCGTTCGGCAAAAGCAACCAATCTTATGCAGTCCTACAGCTTTACCGAGCAGATGCGCGCGATGGGTCGAGAACCCGAGACCACGATTCTCGAGTTTTGCGAGATGGAGGCCGATAAGAATCTGGCCGAGCATATGGGATTGCGCATCGGTGATCGCATTTTTAAGCTCAAGCGCCTTCGCTCTGCCGACAACATGCCCATGATGGTCGAACGCAGCTATCTACCGGTTCGTCAATTTCTGTCCCTAAAGCGACCGCTGCTGGAGCGTAAGCCGCTTTACGATGTGATTGAGCAGGACTTTCAGCAAAAGATTCGCGTGGCCGAAGAGGAGTTCTATGCGAGCATAGCCCGTCCCACCGATGCCCACCTTTTGGGAATTGTCGAGGGCTCGCCTGTGCTCGATTTGGTCAGGACTACGTATAACGAGTCAAACGAGGTAGTGGAGTACACACTCTCGGTTGCTCGTGCCGATCAGTTTAAATACAAGGTTTACCACCAGCGCAGTAACTAGTGCTCGCATCGTTTCCATATGGTGATTCTTTGCATTTAACTGGTTACTACCAGATAACCAACCGAAGTGTATAATTGCACGTCAGAGGATTACTTCTAGAGAGAGGTATTAGAAATGTTCGAGAAGAGTGTCGAGGAGCTCACCGAGCTCGGCGCCCAGATCACCACGGCCGAGATTGCTCAGCAGCCCGAGCTTTGGCGTGATACGCTCAACATCTATCGCGAGAACAAGGAGGCCATCGAGGCCTTCCTGGCCGAGGCTCGCGCTATGGGCGAGGGTCGTCTGTCCGTTGTCTTCACCGGTGCCGGTACGTCCGACTACGTTGGCGATACCTGCGCCCCGTACCTGCGTCACGCTGGCAACACTGATCTCTACGACTTTAAGCCCATCGCCACGACCGACATCGTGAGCGCCCCGCGCGACTTCCTGCGCGCCGAGGATCCCACGCTCGTGGTTTCCTTCGCCCGCTCTGGCAACAGCCCCGAGAGCCTTGCCGCCGTTGCCGTTGCCAAGGAGCTCGTCCACAACGTCAAGTTCCTCAACATCACCTGCGCTCCCGAGGGCAAGCTCGCCGTCGAGTCTGCCGATGATCCCAACGCGCTGACGCTGCTCATTCCGCGCGCCAACGACAAGGGCTTCGCCATGACCGGTTCTTATTCCTGCATGACCCTGCTCTCTACCCTTATTTTCGACACTGCCTCTGATGAGCAGAAGGCCGAGTGGGTCGAGACGATTGCCAAGATGGGCGAGGAGGTCATCTCCCGTGAGCCCGAGATCGCCGATTACCTGGCTGGCGACTTCAACCGCGTGACCTACTTGGGTTCTGGCTCCTTCGGTGGCCTTGCCCAGGAGAGCCAGCTCAAGATCCTCGAGCTCGCTCACGGTCTGGTCGCTACTTCCTACGACACCTCCATGGGCTATCGTCATGGACCTAAGTCCTTCGTCGACGATAAGACGCTCGTCTTCGTGTTCGTCAATAACGACGCCTACACCCGTCAGTACGACATCGACATCCTCAACGAGATCGGTGGCGACGAGATCGCTCAGCACACCATCGCCGTTCAGCAGGAAGGTGCCACCGTCTACGAGGGCGAGTCCTTCACCTTTAAGGGCTACGAGGCACTTCCCGAGGGCTACCTTGCTCTGCCGTTCGTGATGTTTGCCCAGGCTATCAGCCTGCTCAACTCCGTGCGCGTGGGCAACACGCCCGACACGCCGAGCCCCACTGGCACGGTCAACCGCGTGGTTAAGGGCGTGACGATTCACCCCTTCACCGCTTAATCGCGTCCCCCTGTAAGGGCGCCCGTCCGCTCATAACGGCGGGCGGGCGCTTTTTGTTTTACGTGAGCTGGGTATAAGCATCACCACAGTCAACTGCTTTAGAAGCGAGGAGTGCATATGAGCACGTACGCAATTAAGGCTGACAAGTTCTTCTTGCCGGCAGGTCCGCAACTGGGCGGCTATCTTATGGTCGAGGATGGCGTTTTTGGCGCCTGGCAGGCCGACGAGCCCTCTTGCGAGATTAAGGACTACACGGGATCGTGGATCGCACCGGGCATGGTCGACACCCACATCCATGGCTTTTATAACCATTCGACTACCGATAACGACCCCGAGGGTATCGATATCAGCTCGACTGAGCTCGCCCGTCGCGGTACCACCAGCTGGCTGCCCACGACGTTCACCGATGGCGTCGAGCAGATCAAGGACGCCTGCGCCGCTATCGCCCAGGCGGACGAGGGTCGCGGCCCCGACTTCTGTGGTGCTCGTATCCAAGGCATCTACCTGGAGGGCCCCTTCTTTACCATGAAGCACGTGGGCGCGCAGAACCCCGCTTATCTTATCGATCCCTCCGAGGAGGTCTTCGATCAGTGGCAGGAGGCTGCTGGCGGACGTATCGTCAAAAGCGCCATGGCGGCCGAGCGCGACGGTGCCGCTGCTTATGCAGCTGCTTTGAACGCCAAGGGTGTGGTGACCAGCATCGGTCACTCCGACGCCACCTACGATGAGTGCATCGCCGCCATCAACGCCGGTGCCAGCTGCTTTACGCATACCTATAACGGCCAGCGCGGGCTGCATCACCGTGAGCCCGGTGTCGTGGGTGCCGCCATGTCCACGCCCGAGACCTACGCCGAGATCATCTGTGACGGCAAACACGTGAACCCTGCCGCCATCAAGGCGCTGCTGCAGGCAAAAGGCTGGCAGCACACGGTGCTCATCACCGACTGCCTTGGCTGCGGCGGCATGCCCGAGGGCAGCTACACCAGCGGCGGCATGGACGTCATCATGAAGGACAACCTGTGCTGGCTCGCCGACGGCAAGAGCATTGCCGGCTCGGTGCTCACGCTTGCCCAGGGCGTCAAGAACATTGTCGATTGGGGCATCGCCAGCGCCGATATCGCCATTCGCATGGCTACCGAGGTGCCGGCTCGCTCTGCACACATCGAGGATAAGTGCGGCAGCATCATGCCGGGTCGCGACGCCGACTTTGTCGTGTTCGACCATGAGCTCACCCTCGTCGAGACGTATGTTGGCGGCCAGAGCGTCGGCAACGCCTTTACCGAGTAACGATAGAAAAAGACGGCGGGCCCGAATCTGCTCGGACCCGCCGTATGGGTTAAACGCTCAAAAGCACCTTTACAGTTACAGCTTGTTAGCGATCTTCTTTGCCGTGCGCTTGACGCCGGCCACAAGACCCCCCGCGGGATGCTCCTTTTCGTATGCTAGACGCTTCTCGCGCTTGGCATACTCTTCGACGATGATATCGCCGTACTCATTTTCGATTTTGTCGAAGAAGTCGACGGCGCCCTTAATTTCCTCAGCGGTCGGGTGTCCCTTTTGGACGCCGCCGGTGAGTTTGAACGGCCCCCACGTATCAAAGCCGGGGCAGCCGTAGACACCCATAAAGATGGCCTGCCTCATGCGGCAGATGCCATCGATATCCTTGCCGTACCACTTGTTTTTGCCACCGTAGGTCATAAGGCCAAACACCTTGTCCTGCGGCTGCAGCACGTTCGTGAGCACGCGTGCCATATCTTTGTCGATCTCGGAGTAATAGATGCCCGTGGCGACGCCGATCAGATGATATTCGTGCAGGTCGGGGTACTCGTTTTTCCCGAGTGACTTCACGTCGAGGGTATCGATTTCGGGGTGCGCCTCGACGATGGCGTCCACGAGCTTTTTCGTATTGCCGTGGTGGCGTGAGGCATAAAGGATGATGGTTCGCATAAGAAGGCCTTTCAGCTGTAATTGCATCAATGTCTGTATGGTACCCCGTTGCATGGCTGGGAAACCGGACGCATCGATGAACGTGCGGGTTTGTCCTTTGGCCAGGGCCGAGACGGGTTCTTGCGAGCAAAAAGCAGTTGTTCGAAAGGATGGGCAATGGAATACGCTCTCTCCAACGATTCGATTTCTATCAAGGTCTCCACGGCCGGTGGTTCGTTTACCTCGATTGAGGCTGGAGGTCGCGAGTACTTGTGGCAGGGCGATCCCGCCGTGTGGTCCGGCCAGGCACCGATTTGCTTCCCGATTTGCGGAGGTTTGCGCGATAACAGCGCCATGACGTTTGCCGGACATCATGTGAAGCTCGCCCGCCACGGCTTTGCGCGCAAGCAAGAGTGGAAACTGTTGAGCCAAAGCGCAAACGAGCTGGCGATGTGCCTGGCATCCGAGGATAACGCTGCATTGCTGAGCGATTATCCGTATCCGTTTAAGCTTGTCGCCCGCTATACGCTCGAGGACGCCGCCGTGCGTGTCGCCTACGAGGTGACCAACGAGGGCACCGAGGACATGCCGTTCTTTATTGGCGGTCATCCCGGCTTTAGGTGCCCGCTCGATGAGGGCGAGGCCTATACGGACTACGAGTTGCGCTTTGAGAAGGACGAGGCTGCGGAGCTCTGCACCGCTGTCCCTTCGACTGGCTTGATTGACGTTACCAACCGCTCCAAGAACCCCATGGTGGGAAAGACGCTGCCCCTGTCGCATGAGCTCTTCGATTTTGCGGAGACCATCTTTGACGTGCTCGAGAGCCGTCAGGTCACGCTTTCTAAGAAGGGGGAGGACAAGGGCGTTCGCCTGAGCTTCGAGGGCTTCCCGTACCTCATTGTGTGGAGCAAGCCCGAGGGTGATTTTGTGGCGGTTGAGCCCTGGGGCGGCCTCTCGACCTGTTCCGATGAGGATGACGTGCTTGAGCACAAGCGCGGCTGCCTTATCGCCAAGCCCAAGGAGACCGTCGTTCGCTCGTTCACGATTGAGATTCTGTAATTCCGTTTTGTCGACTCGTATCGCGAGGCACAAGGAGCCTGCGAGATAAGGAGCTAAAAATGATCCTCACCGTTACGATGAACCCGTCTGTCGATACGCGCTATCAGCTCGATGAGCTCATTATCGACGACGTTAACCGTGTGACGCCCGAAAAGACCGCTGGCGGCAAGGGCCTCAACGTGGCCCGTGTGCTGGGTCAGCTGGGCGACGACGTTGTGGCGACCGGTCTGCTCGGCGGCCACATGGGCGCCTACATGGCTGAGCTCATGGACGCCAACGGTATTAACAACGACTTTGTGCCCATCAAGGGCGAGACTCGCATTTGCCTCAACATCCTCCACGCCGGCAACCAGACCGAGCTGCTCGAGAGTGGCCCGACAATTGCCCCCGAGGAACTCGATGCCTTTACCGCCAAGTTTACTGAGCTTGCGGGCAAGGCCGACGTCGTCACCATTTCGGGTTCTCTGCCCCGCGGTGTCGAGGCAGACTACTATGCCAAGATCACGGGCATTGCCGAGAACGCCGGCGCCAAGGTGCTGCTCGATACCTCGGGTGCTTCGCTCGAGGCCGCCCTTAAGTCCGAAATTAAGCCCGAGCTGGTCAAGCCTAACCTGACCGAGATCAACGGTCTTCTGGGCACGAGCTTTACCACCGACGATGTGGACGAGCTCCGCTCCGCGCTCGCCTCTGATGCCCGCTTCTCCGATATCCCCTGGGTCGTCGTGTCCATGGGTGCTGCCGGTTCCGTGGGTTTCCATAACGGGCGTGCGTTCCGCGCAAAGACGCCCGATATCCCCGCCGTTAACGCCACGGGCTCTGGCGATTCGACCATTGCCGGCTTCGCACATGCGATTGCTGCCGGAGCCGACGACGAGACGGTGCTGCGTACCGCCAACACCTGCGGCAAGCTCAATGCCATGGATCCCATGACTGGCCACTTGGTTATGGATCGTTGGGACGAGGTTTACAACGGCGTTGTCGTGACCGAGCTGTAGGAGCTTGTGCTGCGGTCCCGGCATCGGTTGCTAGCTCATGTCGACGACAAGTGCAGTAGCATTATGCCGGGGCGCGACGCCGACACTGTCGTGTTCAATCCCGACCTTACCCTGGTCGAGACGCATGTGGGTGGCAACAGCTTTGGTAATGCGTTTGCCGAGTAGCCGCCAAAGAAACGATCCGAGAGGGGATTTAGATGATTTACGGTGCATTGGGCGATATCGAGGAGTACCGCGGAATGCTCAAGGGCCTCGACGTGCTGATCGACTGGCTCGAGGAGAACGACCCGGCGCAGCTCGAGGTCGGCAGCCATCCGATTCTGGGCGACAAGGTCTTTGCGAACGTCATGGCTCCCACGACGCGTCCCGAAGCCGAGGCTCACTATGAGACGCATCAGCGCTATCACGACCTGCAGATTGATGTCGAGGGTCGCGAGGCCTTTAAGGTTGCCACGGGCAGCCTGACGCTGGTTCAGGAGTTTGACGAGAAGGACGACTACGATCTGGTCGATTCCGACGCCTCAATCGCCGGCGATCTTGCTGACGACAAGTTTGCGTTGTTTGTTGCCGGCGAACCTCATATGCCCACGCTCGAGTTCCCGGGCGATGGCGCGCAGCCGGTCAAGAAGATCTGCTTTAAGCTGCTTGCAGACGCTTACTGGGAGGAGTAACGAGCCGCTCGGCTGAGCTGTTCGTTTTACGAGCGTTATCCCTTGGAGGAACGCGCTTGGGCCCCGCTGATCGCGGTTCCTTTGGGGATTGCGGTTGGCGGGGCTTTTGCTGAGTAGGGGAGTTGCCGGCGGCGTTGTGCTTGGATTGGCGGATGCGCGCCCGAAATCGGCAACAAAAAAGCCGCCCAAAGGCGGCTATCTTGTGCAATGGAGCCAGCGACCGGGCTCGAACCGGTGACCCCCGCTTTACGAGAGCGGTGCTCTACCAACTGAGCTACGCTGGCGGCCATGTGGTGGCGCAACTGAGGCGTCAACGGCTGTCTATGATACGGGACATCGCACATCCGCGCAAGTGTTCTGACGGCTTTTCTCACTTTAAATGCACTAATATTAGAGGCGCGATGTCTGCGGCGTCCATCTGGCGCTTGACCAGCTGTTGAGTTGGTGGTCGACGTCCCGCTCGTATGGGTCTCAAACAGAATGGGGCAGCCATGGCTCAACCCAAGATCCTTCTCACGCGTATCGATGACCGTTTCATTTACGGGCAAGACGTTGAGCTGTGGAACGAAGCCGTGGGTTCTAACCTTGTCTTAATCGTCAACGATGAGATCGCGGCGGATTCGCGCCAATGGGCACCCATGAGGGTCGCGGCGCCAGAAGGTGTGTGGACACGGTTTTTCTCGGTGCAAAAGGCCATCGACATCATTCATACCGCAACGCCGCGTCAATGGATTCTGGTCATAGTGGCCTCACCCGCCGATGCGCTCGCGCTGGTTAAGGGCGGTGTGCCGATCACCAAGATCAGCATTGGTCATATGCAGGCAGGGGAGGGCAAGCGTCCCGCAACGCCCGCAGTTGCCGTAGACGACGCAGACGTCGCTGCTCTCAGAGAGCTGCAAAAGCTCGGCATAGAACTAGAAATCCGCTATCTCCCCAGTTCCGCCCCCGACCCCATCGGCAATCTGTTCAACTGATCCCTTGGGGACGGAGGAAAACGGATCATTTTGCCCTTGCGAGGGACGCGCGCGATGCCGCCTGTCAAAAACTATGCCCATTTACTACGTTTGATCGGCTATCGCCGAGCATGTCGAATTTGAGAAAAACAAAACCGCAGGTAGACGGCTTGCGAATTTAACAAAAACCGGTGCATAGTCGAGCATCCCGGGCTAAACGTAGTAAATGGGCATAGTTTTGATATGTCACTCATACAGTCACAGCGAAAATGAGCCCAAAAGATGAAAAAAACGCCCGTCGGCGGTGGTGCCGGCGGGCGCTGCTGTGTGATATGTCGCGTTGTGGGTTTAGTGCCTCATAAAGTGGTACTCGATCACATTGCTGTAGGGGTGACCGGGGCCCACGATGCCCTGGGGGAACAGCGGATGGTGCGGCGTGTCGGGGTACATCTCTGCCTCGAGTGCAAAGCCGGCGCCCCAGCCATAGTTGGCGTCGTCCTTGGCGTGCTCGTCGCCCAGCCAGTTGCCGGTGTAGAGCTGCACGCCCGGAGCGGTAGTGTAGTAGTCCAGCTCACGACCGGTCCACATCTCCTCGACGTGCATCGCACGGCGCAGATTACGGCCGTACTGATAGCCATCGATGCACAGGCAGTGATCGTAGCCACGGGCCTGCTTGATCTGCGGGTCGTCGGCCTCCATGCCGGGTGCGACGGGGCGCAGCTCGCGAAAGTCAAACGGTGTTCCCTCGACCGGAGTGATTTCGCCGGTGGGGATGTTCTGGTCATCAATGGGCAGGTAGTGGGCGGCGTTGGCGACAAAGAAATGTTCGCAGTTCATGCCGGCGTTATGGCCGGCAAGGTTAAAGTATGTGTGGTTGGTCATGGACACGTAGGTGGCGCGGTCGCTCTCGCAGCCATACTCGATGCGAAAGACGCCGGTGCGTGTAACGGTAAACACGGCCGTAAAGGTGCGTTTGCCGGGAAGGCCCAGTTCGCCATCCTCAAGCGAGGTGGTCATGCGCACGGCGTTGTGAGTCTCGTCGAGCTCAACGTCCCACACGCGTTTATGCAGACCGTGCTCAAGATCGCTGTGCAGGTTGTTGGCGCCCTCGTTGGCGGGCATATGCCAGTCCGTACCGTCGATGGTGATCGTGGCGCCCGCGGTGCGGTTTGCCACGGGGCCGATGGTCGCGCCAAAGCAGGCGGGGTTGTCAAAGTAATCCTCGAGCTTATCGAAACCCAGTACCACATCGCGCACGTTGCCGGGAATGTCAGGCACATCGATACCCAGCACGGTGGCGCCATAGTCCATAATGCGAACGCAGATCTCGGGCCCGTTGAGGGTGTAACGATGAACGGAGGTACCGCACGGCGCGGTGCCGAAAAGCTCGGAAGTGATCATTTGGTTCCTAACATCGAGGTATTTCGGACAAACTGTAGCGCGAACAGGCGAGATTATCACTACACCCCACTAAAGCAGGGGGTATTTTTCTCAAAAAAGTGATGATTGGAGCTGTGCGGGCGTTCATTTTTGACGCGCACG
>URSP01000025.1:0-20567 GCA_900550515.1 uncultured Collinsella sp.
CACCTGCAGCGCCCGCCATCCCCGAGGACTTCCCCGTCGATTTCGCAACCGAGGTCTTCTGCCCCGGCCCGCTTCTGCACCAGTTGTCGACCTATCTCCCCTACGGCGCCGACACGCTCGGCATCATCGGCGAGTACTACTGGATCGCCCGCGAGCGCGGTACCATCGAGGCCGCGCGAAACCGCGCAAGCTTCCCCCTGCACTACACGCAGGCCGGCGAGCGCCACGAAGTCACCGTGCGCATCCGCCGCAACACCACCGGCGGTCTCGGAGCCGCCTGGACTATCGATAAAGTCGAAGAACCCGAGCAGTAACGACAAACGGCTCAAATCCAAATCAGGATTTGAGCCGTTTTTATTTGTTGATGTTGCGTAACCAACAGCGAGCGGGCCGCAAGTGCCCCAGGTTGCCGTGAAAGAGGAGCGACGCGTACTTCGGTACGCGAGCGACGGCTTGAACGGCAAGATGGGGTGCTTGCGACCCGCGCAGCGTCGAGCAGTTACGCGGTTTGGAAAACCGCGTAACGATCTAGTCGCGCGTCAGCTTACGGTGGATACGATGCGGCTGGGCCGCGTCCTCGCCCAGGCGCTCGATGCGATTGGCCTGATAGGCCTCGAAGTTGCCCTCGAACCAATACCAGTTGCCCGGATTCTCGTCGGTGCCCTCCCACGCCAGAATGTGTGTGGCGACGCGGTCCAGGAACATACGGTCGTGGCTAATGACCACCGAGCAGCCCGGGAACTCGAGCAGCGCCGCTTCGAGTGAGGACAGCGTCTCGACGTCGAGATCGTTCGTGGGCTCGTCGAGGAGCAGCAGGTTGCCGCCCTGCTTGAGCGTGAGCGCCAGGTTCAGACGATTGCGCTCACCACCAGAGAGTACGCCAGCGCGCTTCTGCTGGTCCTGGCCCTTAAAGCCAAAGCTCGCCACGTACGCGCGGCTGGGGACCTCGGTCTCACCGACCATCATGTGGTCCAGGCCATCCGAGACGACCTCCCACAGGTTCTTATCGGGATCGATGCCAGAACGGTTCTGGTCGACATAGGAGATCTTGACGGTCTCGCCCACCTCGAGCTCGCCCGAAGTCAGCGGCTCCAGGCCCACGATGGTCTTGAACAGCGTGGTCTTGCCCACACCGTTGGGGCCAATGACGCCCACAATGCCGTTGCGCGGCAGGGTGAACGATAGGTCGTCGATGAGCACGCGACCGTCGAATTCCTTGTGCAGGTGATGGGCCTCGAGCACCTTGTTACCCAGACGCGGTCCAACGGGAATGCGGATGTCGGTCCAGTCGAGCTTCTGGCTTGCGCGGGCCTCGGCCTCCATCTCCTCGTAGCGAGCCAGACGGGCCTTGTTCTTGGCCTGACGGGCCTTGGGCGAGCTGCGCACCCACTCGAGCTCGGCCTCCATGCGCTTGGCGAGCTTGGCGTCGCGGTTGCCCTGTGCCTCGATACGGGCGGCCTTGGTCTCCAGATACGTGGAGTAGTTGCCCTTGTAGGGATAAAGGTGACCGCGGTCGACCTCGCAGATCCACTCGGCAACGTTATCCAGGAAGTAGCGATCGTGTGTGACGGCAAGCACCGCGCCCTGGTAGTTGTGCAGGAAGTGCTCGAGCCACAGGATCGACTCGGCGTCCAGGTGGTTCGTGGGCTCGTCGAGCAGCAGCAGGTCGGGAGCCTCGAGCAGCAGCTTGCACAGGGCCACGCGGCGGCGCTCGCCGCCGGAAAGCACGTTGACCGGCATGTCGGAATCGGGCAGCTGCAGGGCGTCCATGGCCTGGCCGAGCTTGGAATCGATATCCCAGCCGTCGGCGGCGTCGATCTCGTCCTGGAGCTTTCCCATCTCAGCCATGAGGGCGTCCATGTCGCAGTCCGGGTCGCACATCTCCTCGCCGATCTTATTGAAGCGATCGACCTTGGCGATCATATCGCCAAACGCCATGCGCACGTTCTCGATAACGGTCTTGTCGTCGTCGAGCGGCGGCTCCTGCTGCAAGATACCCACGGTGTAGCCGGGGGTAAGTCTGGCATCGCCGTTGGAGACCTCCTCGATGCCGGCCATGATCTTGAGTAGGGTCGACTTGCCCATACCGTTGGGGCCCACGACGCCGATCTTGGCACCGGGGTAGAAGCTCAGGGTCACGTCGTCAAGGATTACCTTGTCGCCATGGGCCTTACGAGCCTGATACATCTGGTAGATGAACTCTGCCATTTGCCTGTTTTATCCTTTCTACCTGCTGTTTCTCTATTCTTGATTCGCTTTAGTGGAAACGAAATGAGGAAACCAGCTCTGAAACTTAACGAAAAAAGGGGCATGGTTGCCCATACCCCCTAATACTACCTGGGAAAAGTCCCCCGGAACATACTATGAACTGCGTACGCTAGTTTTCCGCAACCTTAACGAGCGGCTCGCTGCGATTTGCGCCACAGCAGATACGAGTAGACGTAGACGGCTCCGACCGAACCAAACGCCAGAACCGCAATCACCGCGGCGACGACTTCACTCGAAAGTACGCTGCCTGCCACGCCCATCACAATCAGGCCAATACCCAGCACCATAAAGCAGGCGCCGCCAAAACGCTGCGTACGGCGCCAGTTCTCGGGATCGGCAAGCGCCCAAGGTGTCTTGATACCGAGCGTATAGTTCTGCTTCACACGCGGCAAGTAGTTGCCTGCGCCGATGAACAGCAAACCGACAACACCGGAAATCAGCACGTTAACCGAACCGACCGCCGGCACCACGTCCCAGACCGTAAGCTCTCCCAGCCAGCTTATGGCGCACATGAACAAGGTGAAGGCGATTACGAAGCCCTGGTAGAACTTGCCCGAGGTTCGATATGCCTCACCTTTGGGGTCGATGCGCGGCACCACGCAGAACACTGCGAGAAGCACCAGAGGCAGCACGCCGAGCGCGGAGGCCATCCAGCTAGGACCCCAACCGTCGACGGCGCCGTTCGCGCCCCAGTGCGTGGGAATCTGCGCAGGCAAGCTCGGCATCACCATGAGGTGCGCTACGACATTGGCGACGCACAGAGCGACCAGCGCAATCCACACGCGCGACGATACCCCCGTGGGGTGAATGCCCTTGTTTTCGTTATTCATCCTTATCACCTTCCGTGTTTGTAAAGCCCATAAACCAGCCAATCAAATCCTGCATGACGGTGGTGTTTAAGCTGTATACGATGTTTTGGCCATGGCGCTCGTCGGTCACCAACCCGGCGTTTTTGAGCGTCGCCAAGTGATGGCTCAGCGACGGCTTACTGATATCGAAATGCTCGGCAAGCTCCCCCGCCGTGCAATTGCCCTCGCGCAGCAACTCCAAAATGCGCCGTCGCGTTGGATCGGCAAGCGCCTTAAAACCCTCTCCCGGCATAAGACCTCCTCCCATCATCTCTCATGACGCGCACACTATACTCGATATTTAGATGTTTGTCTAACTATCTAATCGCAATACTTCAAACCACATCAAAGCAAACGCCATCGCAACCTATGGGCGATTACCTATAATGGCGATAGCTAAAACACGATTCGCTTCCCCATCGGAGGATGTCTATGACCGAAACCACAGCCGCAATTCCCAGCGAGACACGCGACACCAAGCTCGAGATCATCATGGGCCGCGAGGCACTCGATAAGCTCGCCGATGCTACGGTGCTGGTGCTCGGCTGCGGAGGCGTGGGCTCCAACTGCTGCGAGGCACTCGCCCGCGGCGGCATCGGTCATTTCGTCATTCTGGACAAGGACATCATCGCGCCCAGCAATATCAATCGCCAGGCCATCGCCTTTCACAGCACCGTCGGCAAGCGCAAGGTTGACGTGATGGAAGCCATGATCCACGATATCAATCCCGCCGCCACCATCATCAAACGAACTGAATACCTGTTGAGCGATAACATCGACGAATTCTTTGCGAGCGTTTTTGAGCAGACGGGCGGCAAGCTCGATTACGTCATCGACGCCATCGACACCATCTCGGCCAAGCTCACCATTGCCAAATATGCTCAGGACCGCGACATTCGTTTGGTTAGCTCCATGGGCGGGGCCAACAAGCTCCATCCCGAGTGTCTCCGCTTTGCCGACATCTTCGATACGGTGCGTGACCCCATGAGCCGCATTATGCGCAAAGAATGCAAGAAACGCGGAATCAAGAGCCTGCATGTACTGTTTAGCTGTGAGGAATCGGTTAAGACACAGCCCCGCGACCCTTCCAACATCCACGAGCGCACCGAACTGGGAACCGCCAGCTTTATGCCGCCCATCATGGGTCAGATGATTGCCGGCGAGGTTATCCGCCAGATCAGTGGCCGCGGCACCGAGCACGTGCGCGCCGATGGCCAGCGCCTGGACTAGCAGGATGCCCTACGATGGAACCGCGATTCTTTGACACGCATTGTCACCTTGATTTGATGCTCAGCCCCGATGCTACGACCAATGAGTCGGCGGCATTGGGGCTGGGGCTCTTTGACTGTGGCATCGATCCACGCGACTTTTCGGCCGCAAACGAGCGCGCCCGTCGCCAACCAAGTATCATCGCCGGCGTTGGGCTTCACCCCTGGTGGCTCGCCGACGGTCGCTGCGGTCCTACCGAAGTCAATCTGCTTTGCGAAGTTGCTGCCCAAGAGCGCTACATCGGCGAAGTCGGACTCGACTTTTCCGCGCGCTTTGCTGGAAGTGAGCCGCTACAAATACAGGCACTCAACCGGCTCTGCGATGCGCTCGCGCAGCATCCTCTTACCGGGCGCGTGATATCAATTCACGCCGTTCGTTCAGCAGGAGCCGTACTGGACGTCCTCGAATCGCATGGACTACTCATCCCAAACCCCGACTCCCCCGCTATCATCTTCCACTGGTTTAGCGGCACTTCGGACGAACTCGCCCGCGCGCGTAATGCGGGCTGTTATTTTTCCGTCAACGAACGCATGCTCGCGTCTAAACGAGGACGCGAATACGCACGACAGATTCCACTCGATCGTTTACTGCTCGAGACCGATGCACCAGCGGAGGCAAACACAGAAACAAGCGCGCAGTCGCTCATCAAATCGCTCACAAGGACCTCGATGCGCATTGCCTCACTCAAAAACTGTGACGCTAAGCACATTGAGTCGGCAGTTTTAGCAAATGCGCGCTCTGTATTTGACCTTCGCTAACCCCTGTGGGCAAAAAATGTCAAATATGAGTACTGTTGCAAATCCAGTAACATTATTTTACGGCAAAATAGTGCCTTGATAATGTACAGCCATCCATTATCAAGGCACTTTAAGGTGGTTAAAGTCATTTTTAGCAGGTTTTAATCGCTCGCAGACACCCAACTAGGCCCTCAAAAGCTTAATTTCGCTGTTACTAAATTAGTGACAGTACTCATATTTAGCATTTTTTGTCCATGGAGTCCCGGGGGGCGACAATTCGACTCCCCGGGACTGCTCACCTATTCGGAAATCGGCACTCCATGGCCCCAGGAGCCTTCCATGCCGCATACGGTCGAAGCAAACCCCGCCGCAAAGTCGAGTGCACGCTCGATGGCCTCGGCACCATCCTCGCCACGCTTGACGGAATCGAGGTAACACATCAGGAACGAAGTCAGGAATGAGTCGCCCGCACCCATGGTGTCCTTCATATCCGTTACCGGCTTAGCCAGTTGGCGGTAATAACGATCGCCATCATAGGCAATGCAGCCCTCAGCGCCAGCCGTTGCCGATACGAAACGCGGACCTAGGCTCCTCACCCATGCCAGACGCTCGCGAATCTCATCCTCACTCGCGGCGTCTGCCGCGCTAAAGAACGCGAAGTCAACGTAGGGAGCAATCTGCTCGTAGTACTCGTCGGTCGAATCGTCCGAGAAGTCAAACGAAACCGTGATGCCCGCGGCCTTCAACTTGGGAAGTTCACGCTCGGTAAAGCAATAGTTGCCCGAGTGGACTACGTCGAACTGCTTCACGTACGCAAGGTCAAAGCGATCGAGCACATAGCGCGCATCACCACGGATGCCGCCCTCATTGGAGCCAAGGAAAACACGGTCGCCGTTAACGACGGTCACGCGTGCCGCACCGTTCTCGCCGATGAGCTGCTTGCACTTGGCAAGCTCAACGTCCTCATCCTCAAGACTCGCAATCACATGCTCAGCAGCAGCGTCATTACCAAAGATGCCCATATACGCGGAGCGCGCGGCGCCGCACTTCTTGGCATACACGGCAAAGTTCACCGCATTGCCACCCGGATACATTGTGTGGATATGCTCGTAGCAGTCGACGACGTTGTCGCCAAACCCCAGTGCGCTCACGTTAAATGCCATGACGCCGCCCCTCTCTCTTATGCCAACGGAACCACTGTTGTGACAGCAGTACCGCCCAGAATCTACGCGAGTTCCAGCAGCTCCGGCAGCTGGTCGATAATCTTGTCCGCGGCATCCTGGCTAAAGCCAAAGCGCTCCTCGCGCTTGGCAATAACCGTCAGGCCGGCTCGCTTACCCGCGGTAATGCCCGGAACGGAATCCTCAACGCAGCAGCAGCGATTCGCGGGCAGCCCCAGCAGGTCCAGCGCATGCAGGTAGATGTCGGGCTCGGGTTTGCTCTCCTTAAACTGCTCGCCGCTCACCACATACTCAAAGGCATCCGACAGCCCGCATGCGTTGAGCACTTCCTCGATGCTAACCATGGGAGACGAGCTGGCAAGCGCCACGCGAACGCCACGGCGCGGCAGCTCTCGAATCGTATCCACGGCGCCTGGGTTAATCAAAGCCTGATAGTCACGCGGACGCTTATGCGCCCACTCGTCCCAACGGGCCAACGCTTCCTCGCCAGTGAAGTGCCCCTTACCGGCGCGCTCAAACCAATCGACCAGCATATGCAGGAAGAACTGATGCGAGGTACCGACCTGCCCATTCAACTCCTCTTGAGTCAGATTAAGCCCAAGCTCCTTGGCAAACGCGGCAGTCTCGCCCAAGTAGTAATACTCGGTATCGACAATGACGCCGTCCATGTCAAAGATAACGGCGTCGAACGGAAATGCGGACACGGCACCCTCCCTAACAAAAGGACGCCCGCAAGCAGGCGCCCGAGCCATGCATTAATCGGCGATTCTAACCCAGCAGCTTATCCAGCGTCACCGCAATGCCATCTTCGTTGTTATCGGCGGTCACCATCTGGGCTACAGCCTTAACCTCTTCGACGGCGTTACCCATGGCAACACCGGTGCCGGCCCACTCAATCATGGACTTGTCGTTCTGGCCGTCGCCAAACGATACGACCTCACTGGCATCGATGCCGAGCTTGGGCAGGGCACCCTCGAGTGCGCGGGCCTTGTCGATACCGGGCGCCGTGTACTCAAAGTACCAGTCGGCCGTAAACATGCCCGAAAGCGTCTGCTTAAAGGGCGCATACATCTCCTCGTAATGCGCCTGCAGGTAGGCCGGATCGCCCGCCGTCAGCAGCTTGTCCACGGGATAAGCATCAGCGACCTCATGCAGGCTCTCCACCTCGCGAATCTTAAGATCGCACGCGTCGCGCTCATACTTGACGATATTCTTCTGCGAGCCGTCAGGCAGCGTGATCATGCAATGGTACGAGTCCTCGACGTGCAAATCGCGACCGAGCGAAATCATAGGGATCACGTCAAAATTACGCAGGTGATCAATCAGGCGATGCAATTCGTCGGCAGGCATAGCCTGATCGAACAGCACCTCGTCGGTCTGGGCATCGACGACGTGTGCGCCGTTAAAGGCCACCAGCAGACCGTCATGGTTTTGAAGGTCGAGCTCTTGCGCCAAGGCGTGCAGCCCCCATGCGGGACGGCCCGAAGCCAAAATGAGCTTAATGCCCGACTCCTGCGCCGCGAGCAGCTTCTCGCGCGTACGCGGGCTAATCACTTTCTGATCGTTGGTGAGCGTACCGTCGATATCCATCGCGATGGCTTTGATTGCCATATATGCCTCCCTGTCATTGAACAACCTTGTCTGAGCCATCATACAGAACACCCATCGCGACTCCGTTTACAACGGGAAAAATGTCATATTGTCCCGAACATGAACGGCGTGTGGTCGTGAAGCTTTATCGCTCAGGTCAAATACGTCTGCTAGCGACGCTCATCCGTCGGTGTGCCCTCGACGATCGCGATGCCCGCCGATGCACCTAACGCGCTGGCGCCGGCCTCGATGAATGCGCAAGCCTCTTCGTAATTATGGATACCGCCCGCCGCCTTGATTGCCACGGCATCGCCGAGCACCTCGTGCATCAGCCGCACGTCCTCGAGCTTAGCACCGCCAAAGCTTCTGCCAGTCGATGTCTTAAGGAATCCCGGCTTGGCCTCCAGCGCGATCTCGCATACACGACGCTTGGCGGCGTCGTCGCCGTCCAGTTTGCACATCTCGACGATCACCTTGTCAGTGATGCCATGCGCGCGACAAAAATCAGCAATGGTAGTCATCTCGCGCTCGATGGCATCAAAATCGCGGTTCTCAACCGACTCCTGATTCAAAACGTAGTCAATCTCGGTAAAGCCACACGCAGCGTATTCCTCAAACCTCGCAAGCTTCTCCTCAAGCGTCATAGTGCCCTGGGGAAAGTCGATAGCGCCGGCAAGAATGATGTCAGAACCCTCGAGCATTGCGCGACCCGTCTCGTACTCCTGCAGGTTCGCAAATACACAACGGAAGTTGTACTTTAGCGCCTTCTCGACATACTGCTCAAATGTGTCCTCGGGGGCATCGATATAGTCGATGTATTTATTGATGGGTTTGGCAAGCGTCATGCTGGGCCTCCTTGTTCAGGACCGACAACCGATTCGTGGCTTCGCGCGAAAAACCACGTTCAATGTACGCCCGATACGCAAGGACAGCGTCCGCATTCCGACAAGTGGTATGAAATTAGCCGTAGAAGTATATTTACGGACAGCAAATGGCGCCGCATGCGGATGCCGACAGCCAGGCACCCCCTCAATACACCCTCATGCCCATTCAAATAGCAAGGGGCCCGTATCCCAACGGATACGGGCCCCTTTCGGCCATGACCTATCTCAGCAACAAAGACTACTTGCGGTGAGCGCGGTAGAACTCGATCGCACCATCTTATCCGAGCCGGAACACGTTCGTATAGCGTGGCGCGTGACGGTTGCAAAACCACCCCATTTGAAACAAACGCAAAAAAGTACTTGCAAAGACACGTTCCGACATATAAGTTGATAAAAGACCGCCGTTGCGGTTTTAAGTAGATCGAGCATATTCAGTTTCAGTTTTCAGCGTGTAAGAGAAAGAAGATCGGCAAAGTACAACCCCAAACGCAATGACAACTTAATGAGGTAACTGCCACATGTGAGGCACCCAGGGCATTGCTGTCTCGATTTTGAGCACGATGCCTTCCGCCTTGCATGGGCCGTTCCATCCCGCCCCTGCAGCAACTGCCTCACGGGCTCATTGAAAACCGCATAGCACCCCAACGTCAGCACATCACCCACGGCAAGCACATCACTCACGACAACCAACACATCAACAAACAGCACGAACATCAACCGATTGGAGAAGCTATGACAAACCACCACGCTGAAGACGGCGATAAGAAAAGCATTCTGGATGCCCGCATTGAGCGAGCATATGCAAACGAATATGACGCCGCCTTTGCCGCCGCGACCATCAAGAACTACGCGTCGCTACCGCTCGCGACGATCTTGGCCGACCACCCTCAACTGCTGAAGCGCTGCGCAAAGATCATGGGCGACCCCGACATTCGCAAGCTGACAGACCCCTATGCCCCAAAACGCGACAACGATTCGTACGTTCTTACCGTAGGCTGCCTAGCCCATATGCTTACGGCGCTCGACACAAAACTCAAGCTCGAATGGGAACCCGACGAGCGTCATGAACTCGAAAGCAAGCGGAACACCCTGCGCACCGCACTGTTCCTTCCGTTGGACGGCCTCAAGCGCTGCAACGTCGAGCTCAATACACAGGCGCGGCAAAAGCCCGGGACCACGGGGCAGAAAACTCCAAGACCCCATGCGGCCATCGTCGACCGCAACCGATATAACCGCATGACCGCGCACTTTTCTGCCGAGGGAGCAGCCATAAGGACGCTGATCGACTTGCTGTGCCTCCTGAGCATCAACGAACTATTTGAGGGCTATCTCGCCCTTGTTCCCGCGACGGCACCCAAGTCGGTAGCAAAGATCATCGAGACCTGCAGACGCCAGTTTGAGCGCCATCGCAATGGCAGCGAGATGAACGCCAGCATCGCGCAGTACTACACGGCCCATTACAAAAAAGACGGATGTGCCCCTGTCGAGCATCAGCTGCGGCTCGCCTATACCACGCCCGTCGCAACGCTCCATCGCTTTGGAGCCCTTGGCGCTTGCGAGCCGCACGAACAGGCAGCCTGCCCCACAACCGAGCTCGATCTCAGGCTCGGACGAACCCTGTAGCCCACCAGCCTCTGCGCGGGCTATAACCCTATTCCACAACACAACCAACAGAAAGGAGTCCCCATGGACACCAATCATTCCCCCATCATCAGCCCCCTCACCATGCGTGAATCCGCCCGAGGTATCACGCTCACCAGCATTTACGATGAGATGCTCGCCCGTCGCGAGCTCTCCGTCATGGGAAACATCGAAACCCCGATGGCCCACGACCTATGCCAGCAAATCCGCCTGCTCGATGCCACCGACCCCAGCCGCCCCATCACCATATTTGTCGCCAGCGCCGGCGGAAGCGTGCGATCGGGTCTTGCGATCTATGACGCCATGCGCCTCGCATCGTGCCCCATCCGCACCGTCTGCCTGGAATTCGCCGCGTCCATGGGCGCCGTGATTTTTATGGGCGGCGACGATCGCCGTATGGCGCCCCATGCAGAGCTCATGATTCACGACCCGCTGATCCCCCAGGGGGCAGGCGGCTCGGCACTTGCGCTGCAGGAAACCAGCCGGCGTCTCATGCAGACCCGCAAGACCCTCACGCAAATCCTCTCGGACCGCAGCGGCCTCACGCCCAAGCGCATCCAGTCCCTCACTGCAAAAGACACCTACCTTTCGGCCGAGCGCGCCGTCGAGCTCGGCTTTGCCCACGAAATCCTCTCGACCAC
Organism: uncultured Collinsella sp.; assembly: GCA_900550515.1. Classification (GTDB taxonomy): domain Bacteria; phylum Actinomycetota; class Coriobacteriia; order Coriobacteriales; family Coriobacteriaceae; genus Collinsella. The sequence goes on from URSP01000025.1 coordinate 11,060, forward strand.
CAAGGAGGTCGCCCATGTCTAACCTCGCCAGCCGCCTCGCCGCATCTGAGTCCGCATCGTCCACCATCCTCGCCAAGGATCGAACGCTTTCCTGCGACACCCGCCAAACGGGACTCAACAACAACGCACTTGTGATCGGCCCCTCGGGAGCCGGCAAGACCCGAAACGTCCTCAAGCCCAACCTGCTGCAAATGAACGCAAGCTACATCGTGCTCGACACCAAAGGCACGCTCTGTCGCGAAGTGGGACCCGTGCTGGCAGCCCACGGTTACCGCGTGCAATGTCTCAACTTCGCCGACCTCAACACCGTCCCGGCCCTTGCGCCCGGCATCGAGCGCTGCGGCTACAACCCCCTGAGGCACATTCGCCGCAAGGCGGACGGCAGGCCCAACCAGCAGGACATCCTCTCGGTGGCAAAGGCCATCTGCCCCATCGAGGACAACAACCAGCCTTTTTGGGATCATGCGGCAGCAAACCTGCTGTCGTGTCTTATCGCCTACGTCACCGAACAGCTACCCGCCGACGAGCAGACGATCAGCTCGGTCATCAAGCTGATCGAGCACCTGCAGGACGGTGCCACGGGTCGATTGTTTGACGACCTGATCACGACCGACCCCCAAAGCTATGCCCTCTCGCTATGGCGGCGCTACGCCATTACGCAAAATGCCGAGCGCATGCACGCGAGCATCGTCGGCATCCTTGCCGAAAAGGTCATGTGTCTGGGATTCGACGGTGCGGCACAGCTCTATCGTGAGTGCCATCAGGTGGACTTCGCTTCCATGGGACACACCCCCTGCGCCCTGTTTGTAACCGTGAGCGATATTGACCGCAATCTCGATCCGCTGACCGGCCTCTTTATTTCGCAGGCGTTTATGGGCCTCATTCGTGAGGCCGATAGGCAGCCCGACGGCAGCCTGCCCGTGCCCGTGCGCTTTATGCTCGATGACTTCGCAAATCTGCAGATCCCCCAGATCGACAACGTGCTCTCGATTATCCGAAGCCGCAACATCTGGGCAACGCTGCTGCTGCAGTCGACCAACCAGCTCGATGCGCTCTATGGCGAGGCACGCGCACGCTCCATCATGGGCAACTGCGACACGCATCTGGTGCTGGCGTTCCAGGATCCCGAGAGTGCCCGGGTGTTTTCCGACAACGCCGACGCGCTGCCCAGCACGCTCATGGCGACGCCGATTGATCGCTCGTGGCTCTTTGTACGCGGTCGCACTCCCGAACAGGTCGAGCGCTTTAGGCTCGAAGACCATCCGCTCTACGGGGAGCTGCCCGAGGCGCAGCGAGGCCATGCGGAGGCCGAGATCTTGGCGCAGGGTTCTCGCAGCGCGCGACGCCCCGGCGATGTTCCACAAAGGCCGTGCGCCCCGGGACCGCGGCAAAGCAAAGGGGCCCGTATCCGATAGGATACGGGCCCCTGACTATAAGGCGCGATACGTTAACAGCAGCGACTACTTGCGATGCGCGCGATAGAACTCGATGAGCGCCTGGGTCGAAGCGTCCTGCTCGGCCTTGGCGGCGTCGTCGTGGAAGGCCGGGGTGATCTGCTTGGCAAGCTGCTTGCCCAGCTCGACGCCCCACTGGTCGTAGGAGTCGATGCCCCAGACCGTGCCCTCGACAAACGTAATGTGCTCGTACAGGGCGATGAGCTCGCCGAGCGCGAACGGGGTCAACGTGTCGCCGAAGATCGAGGTCGTCGGGCGGTTGCCCTCAAAGCAACGGGCCGGGACGATCTGCTCGGGCGTGCCCTCGGCACGAACCTCGTCGGCAGTCTTGCCAAAGGCGAGCGCCTTGGTCTGGGCCAGGAAGTTGCCCAGGAACAGCTCATGCACGTCCTGACCGCTGTCGGTCGCAGGGTTTGCGGTATTGGCGAAGGCGATGAAATCGGCCGGAACCACCACGGTGCCCTGGTGCAGCAGCTGGTAGAAGGCATGCTGACCGTTGGTGCCGGGCTCGCCCCAGAAAATCTCACCGGTGTCGGAGGTCACGGCGCTGCCGTCCCAACGGACATGCTTGCCGTTGGACTCCATGGTGAGCTGCTGCAGGTAGGCCGGGAAACGGTGCAGGTACTGGCAGTACGGAAGCACGGCGTGGCTCTTGGAGCCGAAGAAATTGACGTACCAGACGTTGAGCAGGCCCATCAGCGCGACGGCGTTATTCTCGAGCGGAGTATTGCAGAAGTACTCGTCGATGGCGTGGAAGCCCTCGAGGAACTGCTGGAAGCGCTCGGGGCCGAGCACGACGATCAGCGATAGGCCCACGGCGGAGTCGACGGAGTAGCGGCCGCCGACCCAGTTCCAGAAGCCGAAGGCGTTGGCGGGGTCGATACCGAAGGCCTCAACCTTCTCAAGTGCGGTGGAAACGGCGACGAAGTGCTTTGCCACGGCCTCGGCGTTCTGCTCATCGGAGCCGTCGATGGCACCCTGAGCCTTGAGCTGTTCGAGCATCCAAGTCTTGACCTCACGGGCGTTGGTGAGGGTCTCGAGCGTGGTGAAGGTCTTGGAGACGATGATCACGAGCGTGGTCTCGGGATCCAGACCCTTAAGCTTCTCGGCCTGGTCGTTGGGGTCGATGTTGGAGATATAGCGGCAGTCGATACCGGCGTCGGCATAGGGACGCAGAGCCTCGTAGGCCATGACCGGGCCCAGATCGGAGCCACCGATGCCGATGGACACCAGGTGCTCGATCTTCTTGCCGGTAACGCCCTTCCACTCACCGGAGCGCACGCGCTCGGCGAAGGCATACATGCGGTCGAGGACCTCGTGCACGTCGGCGACGACGTCCTGGCCGTCGACGATGAGCTGGCCCTTCTCGGTTGCCGGGCGGCGCAGCGCGGTGTGCAGGACGGCGCGGTCCTCGGTGGTGTTGATATGCTCGCCGGAGAACATGGCGTCACGGCGCTCCTCGAGCTTCACCTCGCGGGCAAGATCGCACAGCAGCTTGACGGTCTCATCGGTCACCAGGTTCTTCGACAGATCGAAGTGCAGGTCACCGGCGTCAAAGCTCAGCTTGTTCACGCGCTCGGCATCGGCGGCGAACCAGGCCTTGAGGTCGATACCTTCAGCCTCGAGCTTCTCCTGATGAGCCTCGAGCGCCTTCCAAGCGGCAGTCGACGTAGCATCGATAGGTGCGGCAACAGTTGCCATAAAGTCCTCCTCAACATACGGGCGCATATCTCCATGCGCCCGGATAATCAGATGACCCTATTCTAGCGCAGGTCAAGACCGTAATCAGCGAGCGTTGCCAATCCGCCCCCAAACGGCGACCGACCAAAAAGGGACAGGTTTATTTTGGCAGGTCAAACGCTTTACCAATCAAAAATAACCTATCCCCTTTATGCCACATATTAGGCCGCGGCGCACACGCTGCCGAGTAACTCACGCAGAGGAGACCCGATGCCCTCCAACAGCTCGGGCGCGATGATGGCAAAAACGGGAACCTCGCCGGCTCCCGCGACGGCAGGCACCTTGCCCTCCGAGACAATACATCCATAAGGGACAAAACCGTCTTCGCCGGCATCGAGCGCCGCTATGCGACGCGCGAGTTCGCGCGCAAAGCCGGCAGTATCGGCATCGCCGATCGCCAGGACAAAGTCCACGCCTTCGTCGGTCGCCAGGGCCACGGCTTCGTCGATCAGCTCGTCTCCCCCGTCGCCCTCAACCGAGCCGCAGCGAAAAAGCACGCGCTCGAGCAGAGCTCGATCAAGCGAGCTGAGTGCCGCCGAGACGAGCTCATCACGCGTATGTTTGTCACCGCCTAGCACCACCAGCGCCTTGGTGCCGCCGTAGTGAGCGACCAATCGTCCACACCAGCGAGCCACGTCTCCATCCGCAACAAGGCGCGTCGGCATACCAAACCCATAGTTGACCATCTTTCCCACAACCCTTCCGTGCGTATAGGCGGTATCAATCGTTAGGCTCATGCTACGAAGCAAGGTTTTCCGAGCTGTTTCGTACTCTTTAGAGCTGCGTTAAAAACCCGATCCAACCGCACGACCATACCTACCAAAACAAACCAGTCCCTTTTTGACAGGTTTTGACGATGTCCGGATGAGAGGGTATTATCGAACAGATATTCGATAAGAACATGTGTTTGATGATAGGACACGGATGGCGCACGAGCAGCACACCTATATCTGCATCGACCTCAAGACGTTTTATGCCAGCGTCGAGTGCGTCGACCGTGGGCTCGATCCGCTCACCACCAACCTAGTCGTTGCCGACGAATCGCGCGGACGCACGACCATCTGCCTCGCCATCACACAGGCCATGAAGGACCTCGGGATACGCAACCGTTGCCGTCTGTTCGAGATTCCCGACGGCATCGACTACATCAAGGCCGTACCGCGCATGCAGCACTACATGGAGGTGTCGGCGCAGATCTACGGTATCTACCTGGAATACGTCAGTCCGCAAGACGTTCACGTCTACTCAATTGACGAGTGCTTTATCGACGTGACACCCTATCTGGACCTCTATCACACCGACGCGGAAGGCTTCGCCTGCATGTTGCGCGACGAGGTCCTGGCGCGCACCGACATCACGGCGACGGTCGGCATCGGCCCCAACCTATTCCAGGCCAAAGTTGCACTCGATATCACCGCCAAGCACGTACCCAGCCGCATCGGCATACTCGACGATGAGACCTTTCGCAAGGAAATCTGGCCCCATCGTCCCATCACCGATATCTGGGGCATCGGCCCCGGCGTGGCAGCCCGCCTCGAAAAGTACGGTATCTATGATCTGATGGGTGTCGCCGCGCTCGACGAAAACCTGCTTTACGACGAGCTCGGCGTCAATGCCGAATATCTCATCGACCACGCCTTTGGGCGCGAGCCGACAACCATCGCCGATATCCAAGCCTATCGCCCGCAAGCAACTTCAACTACCACAGGACAGGTGCTCTCGAAGGGTTATGCCTACGAGCAGGCCTACACCGTCTTGCGCGAGATGGTCGACAACGCCGTGTTGGACTTGATCGATAAGCACGTGGTCTGCGACAGCATCTCACTCTTTGTGGGCTACGCGAGCGAGCACGCCGACATACGCAGGCTTGATGCCAGCGGTACTGCACAATATGTGGACGGATGCGGACACCTGCGCTCGAGTACGTCGAGCATCGAACCCACCGCAACCGCCGGCCCCGAGCTCGCGCCCCGTGCTCCCAAGCCCGTCCAGCGCGATGACGAACGGCGCCGCCTGGTGCGCGAAGCGCAGGCAATCGATGGCATCTTTGTGGGAGAGCATGGTGGCAAACCGCGTGGTGGCTATGCCGCGCTCTTTGCGCACTCCAACGCCTCGCGCAAGCTGCCCGAGCGTACCAATTCGTTTAAGAAGATCATGGGCTATTTCGATGAGCTCTGGGCGCAGACTGTCGATCCCAAACGACCGGTCAAGCGCATCAACCTGGGCTTTAGCAATCTTGTGCCCGAGGAATTTGCCACCATCGATCTGTTCAGCGATATCGAGACCGATGAGCGCGAGCGCGACCTGGCGCGCGCCGTCCTGGCCGTGAAAGGCAAGTACGGCAAGAACGCGCTCGTCAAGGGATTAAGCTTTACCGCCGGCGCCACCGCGCGCGAGCGCAACGATCAAGTTGGAGGACACCGTGCCTAAACCCAAACAACAGCCCATGCGCCCGCCGACCGCCTTCGAGCGCCTGGCGGACCCCGAGGGCAGACGCCGCGCAGCCGACCCCAACCTCACTGCCAACGGTGCCGTGCGCGCCAACCGCGCCGCACAGTTTATGCCCTTTGCCGCCCTCACGGGATACTACGAACTCGTGCGCAAGCAGGAAATCACCGTCGAGCAAAAACGTGAGCTCACGGAAGAAAAAGCCCTCGAGCTTTCGCAAAAGCTCGAGGGCCTCAAACGCGGCGACTTGGTGCGCGTCACCTATTACGATACGTACGGCTATCGTAGCCGCACGGGCATTCTCGACGAAGCGTTACCCGCATTCAAGCTGCTCAAACTCAGGGATATCGCCATCAACTTCGACGATATCCAGGACATTGAGCTACGCGGACGAGCCTAGCGACGAGAACGCTTGCGCAAGACGAGAGCAATGCCAAGCACTGCGGCAGCTGCAACCAGCAATCCCAAGACCAGCGTGAGGGTAGAGTCGCCAGCGCGAGGCAGCGAGCCGTCCTTCGGAGTCTTCTTAGCGGTCGTCGTGACGGTAGTCGTGGTGCTGCTCGACTGGTCGTTGCCACCCGTCTGGCTGCCGCCAGGCTGATCGCCGCCACCCGGCTGCGAAGGATCGGTGGGTTCCGTCGGATCCGGAGTACCGGGATCAACCGGATTCTCCGAATTCTCCTTGCGCTGGATCCAGACCTGGCAACCATAGAACGGCTTGGCGGTACCAAGGCACAGACCCTGGTTGGTCACCGCAAAGGTGCGCAGACCATGGTTATACGGATCGTTAAAGCCATTGGTCGTCAGCGTCGTAAAGTTCACGCCGTCCTCGGTCACATACATATCAAAGCCGCGCTCGGCATCGCGCAGGTAACACATGCACGTAAGGACACTCTGCAACTTCTTGAGGTTCTCCTCGCTCAGCAGCTTATCGAGCGCATCCTGAATATCGCTCGGCAGCTCGGTGCCATAGGCATCCTCGTACTGCTGCTTAAGGCTCTCATAGCTATCGAGCATGTCCTGATACTGGTCGGCAAAGGACTTGAAGTACGCGATCTCGCCATCGATCTTCTGGACATAAGCGGCGTCGTCCTCAAAGTCCTGGGACATCGTCGCGGCCTGATCGCAAAGACCGCCCGCGGCATCCTCCAGCGCATCGCTCAGATCGCCAAAGCCCTTAGCAACCTCGGTCTTCTCGTCATCGACATCGACGGCCTTGTTTGAATCATCAACCTCAGCAGCTTCGTTCGAATCATCGACCTCGACGGCCTCGTTTGAATCATCGTCCGCAAGCGTGTTCACGGGAACGATGGGGTCGTCAGGCGATTTCTTGTCGAGCAGGTGATTGAGCAGGTCCCTAAGGCGCTGAACCTGAGAGTCCCACTCCTCGGGCGTCATATCGATAATGTCGCCATTGGAGAACTGGCCGATCGGCTCAAGCAGGCTCGCGGTATCAAAGGTACCGATATACAGCTTGCCGTCGAACTTCTGCATGCGCCAAATGTACTGGTTCTCGTTTCGGCCAAAGCCCGAAGTCAGGCCGGAAATACCGCCCTCGGGGAACATGTCGGTGCGATCGCCAACGACGAGCTCCATGTTCTCGTCCTTGTCCATGCGATAGATGTTAACCGACTGCTCAAGATTGGCATTCACAAACGAGCAGTCAACGCCACCCATGCTGCTCTTGCCGCCCTCTTCGGTGTTGGATTTGTTGAACAGGATGCGCTCGAGGGCAATCTCCTCGTCGTTGTATTCACCGATATAGAGGTAGTCGTTGTAGACGATGAGGTTGGCAGCGCCAGAACGGGTACGGGCAGGATCGATGCCAAAGCAGTACTATGCACCGTCCGTCTTCTGATCGCCGACAATGGGAGTCCACGAATAGCTGCCGTCGGCATTCTTGTCGCCACGGACCATGGCAAACGACTGCATGGAATTATCATCGGGAGCGTTCTCGGGCGTACCGGTGCAGATGGTCGCATAGAGATGGCCATTGTACGAGACCATATCCCAAATGGCGCCGCCGTAGATGCTGTCCTGATAGCGAATCGCCGGATAGCCAAACAGCGTCTCCGAGTTGGCAATCTCGGTGAAGCTGTCCTGGCCCTTCGAGGGGTCAGACGACGTCAGGATTGTCGACACAAAATTACCGTTCGCGTCTTTACCCACATTACTGATGACGAGCTGACCATCATGGACGCACGTGCCGCGGATACCGGTAGAAATGCCCTGCTTGTAGGCAGCACCGTAATCCTGCATGCTCGAAAGGCCCTGATAGACAACTTTGTACTCATCCGTCTTAGGATCGATCTCGTATACAGCAGGCAGGCCGCCTTTGCCGTCATTGGTCCTGACGCTGCCGCAGAAATAGAGCTTACCCTTATAGCTCACGGCATTGCGGAACAAAGGAGCGACGCCGTTGAGCGATTCAGAGAGTAGCAGCTTGGTCTCACCGGTCTTGGTATTGATCTTGACCAAGATGCCGCCGCTGTCCTTGTCGGCCGTGCCGTCCTCCTTCTGCTGTCCATAGAAGAAGGTACCGTTAAACATGGCCTCCAGCGTCAGGCGCATGGTTTCGACATCAAAGGAATCGCCCAGCGTGCTGTTCATGAGCGTCAGCGTGTTGCCCATCGCCGCATAGCAGGTGCCCACATAAAGCCAGTCACCATAGCTCGCAGCCGCCCAAGTGTAGCTCTGGCCGCGATCGCCTTCGTTGTTGGCCGTATTACCATCGGCGCCCGGAACGGCAACGGCACCGTTACCCTGGTAGTCGACGATGCCATCCGGCTGCGACGTTCCTACCGTAGGATGCGAGAGCTTCTCAAAGGAATACCCATTTCCCGCATTGTAGGTAACGGCACCCGATGCGTCTTCGGCGTGCGCCGGCAGCGGCGATACCAAGATAGCGGCAAGCGCTGCCACCAAGCCAAGTGTTCCCACTCGTCTCATAAGGTTATAGCCTCCCCTGTCCTAAAGCCCAGTTTTAGCATTCTTCATTTCTGTCCACGGTTAATTGCAATCTGAGCACAGCAATAATCAGTGTATAAATATACACCTGTAATTTTTTGGACGGGTTCATAGATGCTCGATTGGTAGCGAATTCCGCGCAAACCGTCACCAAACTCCACTTTTGCCGCATCTAAAGGTTATTTTTGCGCAAATTTTTGGATGCCGATAGTCACAATGGGCAGGAGGCTGGTACCCACCGGAGAGGGCAACGCCTACATTTTCATAACGTAATAGCCCGCACCCCTCACTGCCGTCTCGAGTGTGTCGCGATCAACCGGGCGCTTCGAGCGCACGCGTGCCGTGTGGTCCGCGTACGTTACCGTAGCCCACACGCCATCAAGCGCATTGAGGGCATTCGTCACATTCCGGGCGCAGCCGTCGCAACTCATGCCGCCGATAAGGAGTTCCTCACGATAGGGGTAGCGGGACTCGTCGGTGTCTGCCACCACAACCTTTTTGGCCTTCTTGCCGCTCGCACCATCGCTGCAGCAACTCTTCCCGTGTGTCGAAGCGGCAATGCGACGCAGTCCAAAAAACATGCCGACGGCAATGACGGTCAGCACGATGAGATTCGCAGGGTTGAGCAAGTCACTCATGCGTTCCCCTTTCAGTAGCACTATCTAGATACCCCCATGGGGTGTCCCCATCTTAACCCAAAATCATGTCCGTTCGGTCAATTAGTTTTCCTCTTCAAACTTTTTTGTTGACCATGGCTTACTTTCGTGTATAAGTTTTCCTAGGCTAACAGTTTAGATCCGTAAGGAGCGACGTGACTCGAACCATAGACATCCCAACGTTTCAGGCAGCAGTCGTGCGCAACCTGTCTCTTATACACATCTCCGAGCCCACGAGACCGT
>URSP01000026.1:0-20521 GCA_900550515.1 uncultured Collinsella sp.
AGGCCCTCGCGGCCTAGTCGCTATTTAGGGCGTCCAAGATTTGGGACGCAGTTCAAAGACGGAGCCGGGCCTTTTTGCATTTGACCAGATAAAACCTGCCAAAATGAACCTGTCCCTTTTTTGCAGGTTAGCGGAGCTTGCTGGTCTCGAAGTACTCGGGGAACTGGTCCAGAACCTCGGTTTGGTTGCGGAACATCATATGCAGGTGCTTGCTGACCAAAAAGCTCGCTTCGATGGGGTCGCGACCGGCGATAGCGCGGCGAATCTGCTTGTGTTCGTTCACGATGTCCTGATTGTCGAGAACCTGCGTGGCAGCGCGCAGCCAGCGGAAGCGCTCCAAGTCGGCATTGGTCTCTTCGAGCCACGACCACACGGTGCTGCGACATGCGATGCTGAAAATCATGTGATGCATGAGGTTGTCGCTCAAAAAGAAGCCGATGCGATCCTCTTCGGCCATGGCCTTTTCCTGCAGCGCGATGGCGCGGTCGAGCTGCTCGATGCCGGCCGACGTGGCGCGCGCACAGCATTCCACGATCACCTGCTTTTCCAGATGTTCGCGGATGTAACAGGCACTCTCGGCAAGGGTGAGGTTGATGGGTGAGACGTAGGTGCCGCTCTGGGGCACGGTGCGCACCAGGCCTTCCTGCGCCAAGCGAACCAAAGCCTCGCGCACGGGCGTGCGACCCATATCCAGGTCGTCGCAAAGTTGCTTGACGCCCAGCTTTTCGCCCGGCTTGTAGTCCAGGTAGACGATTTTGCGTCGAATGGTGTGGTAGGACTGGTCCTGTAGGCTCGTTTCCTGCTCGCCGACGTGCATCGATTCTTCCATAGCGCCTCGCAACTGTTCTATCAAACTCATATGTCAGTTGTTAATTATGCCGCGAATCAGCTCTCCGCGGTGGGTAATTCGGCTGTTGCCTGAGAACTATTGCGGCATCTTAGTCTGTGTTTGCGCAAGGCTGCGCTCAATGTTGCCGTATCATAAGCCGTCGCAAACGTGAAATAGAAAGAAGGAATCCCATATGCAACTGGCAAATATCGTACGCGAGCGCTGGAAAGGCGTCTTGTTCTGCCTGATCATCGCCATTCCCGCGACGTTGCTCGGCAAACAAATTGAGGTGGTCGGCGGTCCGGTATTCGCCATCCTCTTTGGCATGGTCCTGGCGCTCGTCTTTCCCAAGAATCGTCGCGAACAGCTCGCCGCCGGCGTCACCTATACGTCCAAAAAAGTCTTGCAGTACGCGGTTATCCTGCTTGGCTTTGGCATGAACCTCTCCCAGATTCTGTCCAAGGGCGCCCAGTCGCTACCGATTATCGTGGCGACAATCTCGACCTCGCTTGTCATCGCCTTTGTGCTCTGCCGCGTCATGAACGTGCCGAGCAAGATCGCGACGCTTGTGGGTGTGGGCTCGTCGATTTGCGGTGGTTCGGCCATCGCCGCGACCGCGCCCGTCATCGATGCCGACGATCGCGAGATTGCCCAAGCTATTTCGGTCATCTTCCTGTTTAACGTTATCGCGGCGCTCGTGTTTCCAACGCTCGGCGGCATGCTCGGGCTGACCAACGAGGGCTTTGGACTGTTTGCCGGCACCGCCATCAACGACACCTCGTCCGTAACGGCTGCGGCGAGCGCCTGGGACAGCATGCATCCCGGCGCCAATGTGCTCGAGAGTGCCACGGTGGTCAAGCTCACCAGAACGCTGGCCATTATTCCCATCACGTTGGTCCTCGCATGCTGGCAGATGCATCTGGCGCGCAAGGCCGGCGGTGACGCCAAAAGCACGTTCTCCCTTAAACGCGCGTTTCCCATGTTTGTGCTGTTCTTTGTGCTGGCGAGCGTGATCACTACGGTGCTTCAGCTTCCTGCATCCATTACGGCGCCCATCAAGGAGCTGTCGAAGTTCTTTATCGTGATGGCCGTGGCGGCTATTGGTTTTAATACCGATATCGTCGAGCTGGTCAAAAAGGGCGGCAAGCCCATCGCATTGGGCTTTTGCTGCTGGATTGGCATTGCGTGCATGAGTTTGGGAATGCAGCACGTGCTGGGAATCTGGTAGAGAAGTAGCTTATTTGCGTGCTGCGTGCTGGTGAGCGCATGCCTGCGGTGGAGCGATAGGAGCTCTTGCGGGTATGGCTTGTCCGCAGGTTTATAAGTCCCGAAGAGCTCTTATCGCCCCGCCAGGATGGCGATGCGGGGCAACACCTATACTCGCAGGACGGCGCTTTCTGCCCTATAGTGTTTGGTGAGCAATATCGTTCAATTTTGAAACACTTGGTCGTGCGACCGTCGGCGGCTGCATGTCGCCGCGGACAGGGGCAAATCATGGATAGCGATGCCAAGTTGAACATCTTGACCGATGCCCTAGCTGCTGCCGGGGCCTCGGCATTGGCAATCGATGCGCGTGGGGACGTCGCGATCTCGACCATGAATGACGCGGCGCTTGAGCGGGATGTGGCGGCTTTTGTTGCCGAACGCCTCGACCGTATAGGAGACGGCGCGCGTCTTGTTATGGGGCGTGCGGGTACGCGCCTGAGCCTGACCGTTCGCCCCACCGACAAAGAGGGCGGGGGCCTTTGGGTCGTCGTGGTCCGCGAGGTGCGCGGTGCCGCGGCGCATGCGGGCATCGAGTGGCTCAACGCCGACGAAGTTGAGGCCCGCTACGAATCGAGCGCGTACGGCATCGTTGAGGGGGCGGCCTCGGTGGCTGCGCCGGTTGCAGAGAGTTACGCGCGCGGTGTGCCTCTTATGCTCGAGGGCGAGCTGGGAGCGGGTCAGGTCGAGATCGCCAAGCGCCTCTATCTGGACGGTCCTTTTGCCGATCAGCCCTTTGTTTCCGTTGCGCTCGATGAGCTCACCGAGCGCGGTTGGCGCCGTGTACTCAAAAGCGTCGAATCGCCGTTGTTCCAAATGGGGCTGACCCTTTACATTGAGGGCTGGAACGCGGTTGGCCCCCAGCGCCTCCGCGAGCTGGTCTCCACGATGACCGACACCGCGTTGGCGACGCGCTGCCATGTGGTGCTGACGGCGAATGACATGCCGGGCGGCGGCGAAAGTGATCAAGCCGCCTTTGTGACCGAGCGCTTCGCCTGTGCGGTGAGCGTCGCGCCGGCAATCGCCGAGCAGGGAGCCGCGTCGACGAAGGTCGCGCGCTATTTGGAATATCTCGCTGATGCATTTGGGACGGCAGCGCCCACGCTGTCTGCCGCGGCGACGAAGACGCTCGATGCTTACCGCTGGCCGCGCAACTATCTGCAGCTCCGCGAGGTCTCGGAACGACTGTATATATTGGTGGGGGCGGGCACGGTGGACCGCGCTGTGGCGGAGGAAGTGCTCGCCCAAGAGGACGTGATTAAGACCGCAACCTTTGGCGCCCCGACGCTCGAAAGTGACCTGTATATCCTGCGACCGCTGGCCGATACCGAGCGAGATATCGCGCATCTGGTTGTAGATCATCTCCACGGCAACCGGACTCGTGCGGCAGAGGTGCTGGGTATAAGCCGTACAACGCTGTGGCGCTTGCTGAAGGACGATGACCGTTGAGCGAGGCGCCCGTGACCGCGCGCGACGCGTGTGCTACAGTCCAAAGCGTTATTGTTTCGATTTGGTTACGGCGTGCGAGGGCATATGGCTGAGACTTCAAAACCGAGCCGCAGAAGGCGGAGCGCCGCGCCGGTTAACCGACGCACGACATCGGTGACGTGGGGCAAACACGCCTCGGGGTTTGATGGCTCGTTCAAACGCACTAAATACGGCTATCCTTCGGCAAGCGCCCGCTTGGCCATGCAGGCAGAGTCCTCGCTATGGGGCCGGAAACGCGTGGTGGGCTCAAAGCTCAAGCACGATGGAACGCTCGGTTACATCAGCCGCGGGGCGGCTCGCCGCAGCGGACTCAATCCGGCTGGCTGGCATCGTTATGTTCCGATCGCGGTCGTCGTTGCAGTGATCGTCATCGCACTCGCTGCGCTTGGCTACGCCGGCGGTGGCGCCAACTTGGACGCGGTGTTTAAATCGCCCGAGCTCGCGCATGCAGGCACAGAAGTTATCGAGGGCGCTCAGACCCAGACGGGTGTCGCGCCCCAGCGCGGTATCGTCGCGGCGGCCTCCACCATCGCCGATGCGCAAAAGGACGAGGACGAACAAGGCAGCGAAGCCGAAACGACCCAGACGAACGAAACGACGACAACTCAAATATCAACATAGCTTGCCGGCAGAAGGGGACGTTCCTTTTCTGCCGGCAGTTTGGGACACTCCTGTGCTACTTGACGTACACCACGTTGTCGCGGCGCGGCTTTGCCTCGGGTAGCGTGTCCTCGGCGTAGCCCAGAATGCAGTGACCGACACCGCGCAGGCTGCCGTCGGCGGGCAGGCCCCAGCTGGCCAGCAGCTCCAGGCCCTCGGGCGAGTCAAAGACCTCATGCGCGCGGTGAATCCAGCACGAATCAACGCCCAGTGCATAGGCGGCGTTGAGCAAGTTGCCCATGGCGAGCGAGCCGTCTTCCAGATGTGTGGGCACGCTGCGGTCAACCAGCACCACCACAACGGTCTTGGCGCCATAGAAGGGGTCGCTGTTGCTGCCCATGACCTGGGCGTTGAGCTGTGAGAGACGCTCGACGGTCGCGGGGTCGGTGACGGCGACAAACGTCACCGGCTGGCGTCCCATGCCGCTCGGTGCATATTGGCCGGCTTCGATAATACGTGCAAGCTTTTCGGCCTCGACGGGACGATCGCTGTAGTTGCGGCAGCTGCGACGGTGAATGAGTGCTTCGATAGTCTCCATGGTGTCTCCTTGCGGTGGCGTTGCAGATGCCTCGTTCATACCCGCCGGGCTTAAACGATAGACGGTCAATTGCCCGGCCAAAAGGATAGATTCCAATTGGGAAAGTAGGTTTGCATAAAAGTACCTTCAGAATGTGACAAACAAATGGGATGGTTAAACGTTTTATCCCGTCTACCCTGCGGTTTTTTACCACTTGCCTAAATGACGAACGCATAACCTCTGATAAAGGTTTTACTAAAGGAGTACCAACGTTTATCAATGCGCCGTGGTGGCGCCGGGCCAGGAGGTAACATCATGTTCCAGGCTGGAGATGTCGTCGAGACCGATTTCGAAGGATTTCTGAAGCTGCTGCGTTCCAAGACGCGCGCTTTCGTGTCGATCAACGATCACGAGTACTACATCACGCACACCGATGGCTATTGGCGTGTTCAGGATTGCGAGGCCCTCAACGACAAGGGCCACTTTACTGACTGTTCTGAGTTGGTCAACACGGTCTGCGAGGTCGTCGAGCTGCCGTGGATTGCCGGCAAGAGCCTGCATGACAGCTTCTCGGGCGCTACGGTCTATGAGGCCGTCGCTGCTTAACAGCCAACACTCGATATTCTCTCGCAACCGCCGGCGCCGCCCCCGCGCCGGCGGTCTTTTTTGTCGATATGCTTATGTAGAGCCGACCATAAACAACGAGCTTGTTGACGATAGTCAAAACTCGGACTAATGTAGAGATATTAATTGGTCAAAACTCGGACTATCGAATGGTGGGAGAGATGAATAGTGCAGTTAGCCCGGTCGATTTCGACCGGATGCTCAACGGGCTTGACCGTATCTATTCGGAGTTCGCGCGCGCCTGCGGTCTTTCGGACTGCGCCTACTGGATGCTCGTCGACACGAGTGCGGCGGGCGGAAGCGTTGCCGTGAGTCGGCTGACGAGTGAATGGTTCTACAGCAAACAGACCATCAATTCGGCGATCAAGACGCTTAGGGCGCGAGGGCTTGCGACGTTGGAGTTTGCCGAAGGTAGTCGTAAGAACAAGGTTGTGCGACTGACCGAAGAAGGCGTGCGGTTTGCCAAGCGCTACGCGTTGCCAGCGCAAAAAGCCGAGCAACAGGCATTCGAGGCGCTCGAGCCGTGGGAACAGCGCGAGATCATGCGCTTGGTCGGTAAGTTCTCCCATGTTCTTAACGAAGAGTGCGAGGCATTTAAACGGCAAGTGGCCGCTGAGAACGAGGCTGACGATAAGAGCGAAGGGGAGACATGCGACTCTTAATGAGGTTTATGAGGCCGTATCGCGGGCTGATTGCGGTGACGCTGTTTGCGGTGCTGATAGATAACGTCGGTACGCTGTTGGTTCCCACGATGCTGGCGAACATGGTCAACACCGGTATTACCACGGGCGATATCGACTATATTTTACGCAACGGCCTGTACATGCTTATCGCGACCGGCATGGCCAGCGGCGGCACGGTGCTGGGCTGCTATCTTTCGGCGCGCCTGGCCGCCAACGTGGCCTGCGATATCCGCAATGCCGTGTACGACAAGTCGCTCGAACTCGCGGCTAGCGACTTTGAGCGCTTTGGCACGGGTTCGATGATCACACGCTCGCTCAACGACATCAACGTGATTCAGCAAGCTGTCCTTCAGACGATTCAGTTGGTGCTGCCGGTGCCGTTCTTGGCCGTGGCAGGCATCATTTTTGCTTGGTTCATCGATCCCGCCATGGGCACGCTGCTGGGTGTGGTCGTTGCGATCGTGCTGGTGGCGGCGGTCTTTACGGTGGCTAACGCCGCGCCGATCTTTATGCGCCTGCAGAGCTTTATCGACCGCATGAACGTGGTGCTGCGCGAGAACATCGTGGGCGTGCGCGTCATCCGCGCATTTAACAAGGAGCGCCACGAGGAGCAGCGCCTGGACGAGGTGTTTAGCGATTACGCGGCCAACGCCATCAAGGTCAACCACCTGTTTGTGGGTCTCGACAGTTCCAGCTTCTTTTTGATGAATATCGCCGAGGTGGCGGTGCTGTGGGTGGGCGGCAACCGCGCGGGCGTCCACGCCATGCAAATCGGCAGCATCTCGGCCGTGTTGGAATACGCGATCTTGATCCTGTTCTTTGTGATGATGGCGCAGATGGTGATTCTGACGCTTCCGCGCGCTGCGGCGTGCCTCAACCGCGCGCAACAGGTGCTCGAAATCGAGCCGAGCATCGTGGACGGCAAGGCAACGCTGGGCGACGGGGCGCCTGAGTCCGCAGATGGTGCCGACGCGGTTGCCGTGTTCGACCATATGTCGTTCCGTTTTGACGATGCCGACGAGGACACCCTGTGCGACCTGAGTTTTGCCTGCCGCCGCGGACAGACGACCGCGATCGTGGGCTCAACGGGCTCGGGCAAGTCAACGGTGGCCAAGCTTTTGCTTCGCTTCCACGATGCCACGAAGGGCGCCATTCGCCTGAACGGCGTTGACCTGCGCGACCTTTCGCAAGGTGAGATTCGCGGGCATATCGCTTACGTGCCGCAGAAGGCGTGGCTGTTCTCGGGCACGGTGGCGAGCAACCTGCGCTTTGGCAACGAGGGCGCGACTGATGCCGACATGCTCCATGCGCTGGAGGTTGCCCAGAGCACCTTTGTGCTCGATCAGCCCCAGGGGCTCGATACTCCGGTATCCCAGGGCGGCACGAACTTCTCGGGCGGTCAGCGCCAGCGCCTGGCGATCGCCCGCGCACTCATGAAGCATGCCGATCTATATATCTTCGATGACAGTTTTTCGGCCCTGGACTTTAAGACCGATGCCGCCCTGCGCCATGCGCTGCAGGACGAGACGCGCGATGCCGCGGTGCTCATCATCGCGCAACGTATCTCGACTATTTTGCATGCCGATCAGATCGTGGTGCTCAAAGACGGCGAGATCGTGGGCCTAGGCACGCACGACGAGCTCATGGAAACCTGCGAGGTGTACCGCGCTATCGCGGAATCGCAGATGAAGGGAGGTGAGTAGCATGACCGAGGAGCTCAAGAAGCAGGCCATCGCCGAGGATGCCGCGGTTGCAGAGACAGTTGAGGAGACGGGCGCCACACCCGGCCTGGACGAAGCCGCCAAGGCGGCGGAGCGCGAGGCTCGCCGCCAGGCACTCTACGAGGAAAACGAGCGCGCCGAGGACGAGCGCGCCCGCGCCGAGGCGGAACGCATGCGCGACGTTGACGACGAGGACGAGGACGAGACGCCCCGCGACACCTGGGCGACGGTGCGCCGCCTGTGGAGCGAAGCCGCCGGCGACCATTGGCGCTTCTATATCGTGTTCGCGAGCATTGTGTTCTATGTCATCTTTAACACTGCCGCGCCGGCATATAGCGCCCGCGTGATCGATGAGCTGTGGGGCCACATTCAGGTGGCGTTTGCCAACAACACTACCTTCAGCATTACCTGGGAGAACTGCGGCAGGACCATCTTCATCTACTTTATGATCTGGACTGCCGCCGCCTCGTTCTACGCACTCCAGAGCTTTTTGATGTCGAGCGTTGCCGAGCGCCTCAACCTGCGCCTACGCAACCGCATCGCGCAAAAGCTCAACCGTCTGCCGCTTGCCTACTTTGATGCGCATCGTTCCGGCGAGGTCGTCAGCCGTGCGACCAACGACTTGGACAAGATGTCCGAGAGCATGCAGCGCGGCTTGCTGCAGCTTCTGGTGTCGATCGGTACCGTGGTGGGCGCCGTGAGCGTGATGTTCGTGTTTAGCGTGCCGCTCACGCTTGTCTTTTTGTTCTTTACGGCGCTTTCGCTGCTGGTGACGAAGGTCGTTTCGCGCCGCACGCACGATGTGACGGGCGAGCGCCAGGAGTGGGTGTCCAAGATTACGAGCGCGGTCGAGGAAGGCTACTCGGGCCGTCTGGTAATCCGTGCGTTTAGCCGCGAGCGCCAGAGCTCTGCCGAGGTGCACGAGGCTTCGAAGGAGCTGGCGCGCGTGAGCGCCAAGGCCGACTTTATGATTAACGCCGTCGGTCCCGCGGTGCGCTTTATCGGCCGCTTGGCGCAGATCGTGATTGCGCTTGTGGGCTGCAGCATGTTGGTTGCCGGGCATATGACCGTCGGCGTGTTCCAGGCGTTCTTCCAGTTTATCTATGAGGCGTCCGAGCCCATGACGCAGCTGTCGTTTACCTTTAACTCGCTACAGAGCGCGCTGGCGAGCGCCGAGCGCGTGTTCGACCTGCTCGACGAGCCCGAGATGGAAGCCGATCCGTTGCCAGCGGCCGCCGCCAAGCTGCCAGGCAAGGTGGAGGGCCGTGTCGCTTTTGAGCATGTGCGCTTTGGCTATTCGCCCGACAAGCCGCTTATGCGCGACGTGTCGTTTGCCGCCGAGCCGGGTCAGAAGATCGCGGTGGTGGGAACCACGGGTGCGGGTAAGACCACGCTCATCAATCTGCTCATGCGCTTCTACGAGATCGACGGTGGTCGCATTACCCTCGACGGCGTGGATACGAGCCGCATGGACCGCGGCGAGCTACGGCAGCAGTTTGGCATGGTGCTGCAGGACGCCTGGCTGTTCGATGGCACGATTGCCGAAAACATCGCCTACGGCTGTCCCGAGGCGACGCGCGACGAGATCGTGGCCGCCGCTCGTGCCGCGCAGGTCGACTTCTTTGTGCGCACCATGCCGCAGGGCTACGACACGCGCGTGGCCAACGATGCCGAAAGCATCAGCCAGGGCCAGCGTCAGCTGCTGACCATCGCACGCGTGCTGCTCAACAACCCGGCGATTCTCATCCTGGACGAGGCGACCTCAAGCGTGGACACGCGTACCGAGCTTGCCATCGGCCGTGCCATGGATGCGCTTATGCGCGGGCGCACGAGCTTTGTGATCGCACACCGCCTGTCGACGATTGTGGATGCCGACCTGATCTTGGTCATGGATCACGGCAACATTATCGAGCAGGGCACGCATAAGGAGCTGCTGGCTGCCGAGGGTGCCTACGCCGACCTCTATCTGAGCCAGTTCGCATAATGTGACAAAGGGACAGTCCCACATGTCGCATCAACGCAAAGGCGCGCCGGGGATGAATTCCCTGGCGCGCCTTCTTGTGTTGATGCGGGCTTGTGCCGTTCGCAGCCCTAGCGTTCGTCCGCGAGCTTGGCGACGAGGGCCTTGAGCTCGGCCACCTCTCGCTCGAGCTCCTTGACGCGGCGGGCATTCTCGGTGATGCCTTGACGGTTGAGCGCGGATTGCTCGGCGGCATCGTCGGGCATGTACTCGCGATGCTGCTTGGCGTCGAAACTCTCCTCGAACACGCGGCAGCCGTTGCGCTTGATGATGCGTCCCGGCACGCCCACGACGGTGCAGTTGTCGGGCACGTCCTTGACGACGACCGAGTTGCCGCCGATCTTGACGTTGTTGCCGATGCGGATGTTGCCGAGCACTTTGGCGCCCGTGCCCACGGTGACGTTGTTGCCGAGCGTTGGGTGGCGCTTGCCGGTCTCGTTGCCGGTGCCGCCGAGCGTGACGCCCTGGTAGAGCACGCAGTTGTCGCCCACGATGGTGGTTTCGCCGATGACGACGCCCATGGCGTGGTCGATAAAGAAGTGCTTGCCGATCTGTGCGGCGGGATGAATCTCGACGCCGGTGATGTGGCGGGTGATTTGCGAGAGCACGCGGGCGAGCGAGCGATGACCGTGCTCCCACAGCCAGTGCTCGGGCACGTGGTTCCACTTGGCGTGCAGGCCAGGATAGGAAAGGAAGATGACCAGACCGTTTTGCGCGGCGGGGTCCTGCGCTTGGACGGTCTTGATGTCCTCGCGAATGGTATTGATAAAGCTCACCGGCCGCCCTCCCTTAGCGCCATGGCAATGCGATTCAATAAAGTATAGCGATTCGCTAGGGATTAGGAAGAACAATCTTGGCGGCATTGCACGACAGGTGTCAGTTATGCAAACTTGCTGGTAATGGAGTCATGCTTTTGTGGGGTTGCGCACGAGGGGGCGCCGCAACCGTATACTGGTCAACTTGGACGTATCCGCGCCCACAACTGAGAGGTTTTACTTCATGGGTTTCATCAATTTTATCGCCGAGCTGCTTAAGGATCCGCGCACCGCGATCGCCAGCTGGATCGCCGCCGGCCCGCTTATGGCCTACGGCTGCGTGTTCCTGATCATCTTTATCGAGACGGGCGTGGTGTTCTTCCCGTTCCTTCCTGGCGATTCACTGCTGTTTGCTTCGGGCTTCTTTGCCCACAACGGTGGCTTTAACATCGTGGCGCTTCTGGCCACCGCATGGGCCGCGGCCATACTAGGCGATCAGTGCAACTTTATGATCGGTCACTTCTTTGGCAAAAAGATCATCGCTTCGGGCAAGGTCAAGGCCATGACGCCCGAGCGCATTAAAAAGTCCGAGGACTTCTTGGACAAGTGGGGTCACCTGGCCATCTTCCTGGGTCGCTTCTTCCCGTTTATCCGCACCTTTGTGCCCTTTATCGCTGGCATGGGCGGCATGCACTGGCGCAACTTTGTCGTCTTTAACGTGCTGGGCGGCATTACCTGGTCGACGGTCTTTACGCTGCTGGGCTACTTCTTTGGCGGCATTCCCTTTGTGCAGGAGCACTTTGAGCTGCTGATTATCGGCATCGTTGCCGTGTCGATCATCCCGACCGTGGTCGGTCTGGTTAAGGCCAAGCTGGGTAAATAGAACGCCTAGCTCGAGCCAGCGCGCAGACCGTACAGTTGAGGCCCGTCACCGCTTACGGTGGCGGGCCTTTTTGCTTCGGTCAAATGAAAATACTTTACTTAGTTAAAGAAAAGCGTTTTATCAGACGCGTACGGGGAGTACAATCTCGTGCATGCGAATCGACGTACCATCGGCTTTGATGCTGTTCGCGTGTCCCGTCCGGCTCTACGCTCCGGGCGTGCGACGTTGCGACGCGGTCGGCCTCGGTCCTTGCGTGCGGGTTCGCGAGTTTGCAACTGTGTATGTAAGGAGCGACATATGACTGTCGAGAAAAAGGATATCGATTGGGGTAGCCTCGGCTTTGGCTACATGAAGACCGATTACAGCTACGAGGCTCATTGGAAGGATGGCGAGTGGGACGAGGGCGGCCTGACCACCGACCACACCCTGCATGTCTCCGAGTGCGGCGGCATCTTCCATTACTGTCAGGAGGTCTTTGAGGGCCTGAAGGCCTACACCGCCGAGGACGGCAGCATCGTCTGCTTCCGTCCCGACATGAACGCCGAGCGCATGTACAACTCTGCGCAGCGCCTCGAGATGCCCCCGTTCCCCAAGGATAAGTTCGTTGAGGCCGTCAAGCAGGTCGTCTCTGCCAACGCCGCCTGGGTTCCGCCCTTCGGTTCTGGCGCGACCCTGTACGTGCGTCCGTTTATGATCGGCTCCGGTGACGTGATCGGCGTGGCTCCCGCTCCTGAGTACACGTTCCGTATTCTCGTGACCCCGGTCGGTCCGTACTTTAAGGGTGGCCTTAAGCCCGTCAAGCTGCGCGTTTCCGAGTATGACCGTGCCGCACCGCACGGCACCGGCAACATCAAGGCTGGCCTGAACTACGCCATGTCCCTCAAGCCCACGATGGAGGCCCATCGCGAGGGCTATGCCGAGAACCTGTATCTCGACTCCGAGTCCCGCACCTATGTCGAGGAGACCGGTGGCGCCAACGTCCTGTTCGTGAAAGAGGATGGCACGCTCGTCGTTCCGCAGTCGCACACCGACTCCATCCTGCCCTCCATCACCCGTCGTTCGCTCGTTCAGGTCGCTCAGGACCTGGGTATGACCGTCGATCAGCGCCCCGTCGAGTGGGCCGAGGTCAAGGCCGGCACCTTTGTGGAGTGCGGCCTGTGCGGCACCGCTGCCGTCATCTCCCCGGTGGGCGAGATTGACAACAAGGTCTATGGCGCCGACGAGACCGTGACCTTCCCGGCTGGCTACACCGAGATCGGTCCCGTGATGAAGAAGCTCCGCGAGACTCTGACCGGCATCCAGTCTGGTGCTGTCGAGGACAAGCACAACTGGGTTTACACCGTCGCGTAAGCTGTCTTAGCTGTCCGGCCCGAGCGCGGCCTTCCTTTCCGGCGCGACCTCGGACATGAAAGAACCTCCGCTGCGCACTTCGTGCGGCGGAGGTTCTTTCGTCCTGCGGAGTGCGCCGGAAAGGAAGGCCGCGCTTTTGTTTTGGTTCGCGCCATGTGGGGGTGGCGGCGACGTGCATTTTTGCGAGTATTCTGCAATCGAAGGCCCCTGCATACCGACCTCGGGCAAAAAATCGGGATTTCTCGATGTTTTCTACGGATGATGGGCGGGGTTATGGGCTGACAGCGTTTGATTTGCAGGGACATTCGCGGTCTTTGGCATTTATCGTGGCGCCCGAAGCTCTTGGTTATGTTGAATACTCCTAAAAATGCACGGCGCTTAGAGGGGGACCTTCGCGAAAAAGGAAACCGCCCCGTCGAAGTATGCATTCGACGGGGCGGTTTATACATTTGGCCGATTAAGGATACGCTGTCAAACTACTAGAACTTGACGGTCGGGGCCTGGCGGGCTGCTTCGGCGGCCTCGAAGCCCTGGCGCTCCTTAAACTGGAAGATGCCGGCAAAGATGACAGCCGGGAACGTCTGAATGGCGTTGTTGTAGCTGAGCACGCAGTCGTTGTAGCTCTGGCGTGCATAGCTAATCTTGTTCTCGGTATCCTCGAGCGATGCCTGCAGCTGCGTAAAGTTGGTGTTTGCCTTAAGATCGGGATAGGCCTCGGCCACGGCAAAGAGCTGGCGCAGTGCGCCGGTCAGCACGTTGTCGGCTTCCATCTTGGCCTCGGGCGTGGTGGCCTTGACGGCGGTGTTACGCGCGCTGATCACGGCGGAGAGCGTCTCCTGCTCGTGCTTGGCGTAGCCCTTGACGGTCTCGACCAGGTTGGGGATCAGGTCGTTACGGCGCTGCAGCTGCGTATCGATGTTCTGCCAGGCGTTATCGATGCGGTTACGCTTGGTGACCATGTTGTTGTAGATGCCGG
Source organism: uncultured Collinsella sp. (assembly GCA_900550515.1). Taxonomy (GTDB): domain Bacteria; phylum Actinomycetota; class Coriobacteriia; order Coriobacteriales; family Coriobacteriaceae; genus Collinsella. The sequence goes on from URSP01000026.1 coordinate 13,770, forward strand.
CGATGGCGCAGACAATCACAATGACAACAACGATGCCGATGATGACGGTAATCATGATGTCTCCGTTTCGAATGGCCGCGGCGGCATGCGCCAGCTGCCGTTGGTATAACGCTACTAGTATACCCGCAACGTTTTGCCGTGCCGAACTTTCCGGTAAGCGTTGTGTTTTCGGCGGGGTTGGCACCGGGGCAAAGCGCGCGAGGTACAGGTGTAAGATATGCGACAGATTGACGAGTGTTGTCTTTGCCCTGAGGATGGCGATACCAGTGGACCTTCGCATCAAGAAAACCTATCGTGCCCTGTTCGATGCCTTTACCGAGCTTTTGGAAGAGCATCGTTTTGAGGACCTGACGGTTGCCATGCTGTGCGACCGCGCCATGATTCGCCGCACGACGTTCTACAAGCACTTTCGCGACAAGAACGATTACTTTGCCTTTTATATCGATGAGCTCATGTCGGGCTTGCCGCAAAAACAGCCCGATGAGGCCGGCGCGGTGTCTGCCGAGGACGTGCGCGCGCTTCGGCACGCGATTTTGGACGATGCCATGGATTTGATTCTGGCGCACGAGCGGCTCATGGATAACATTTTGGCAAGCAGCATGTCGGGCATGTTGACCAACGTTATTTGCGACCGCATTGCCCACTCCATCCGCGAGCGTGTGATGAACGTGCTTGCCGAGGATGCCCTGGCCCCCGTGTCACTCGAGACGACGTCTGAGTTTGTCGCCGGCGGTATTATTCGACTTTTCACGATATGGTGGGAGTCGGGTCACGATCTTGAGCGTCGACCTGAGATAGCCGACGTGGTCGATGCGCTGTTTGAGCGGACCATGACACCGGTGCATCACTAGAAGTGGCGGAGAGAGGGGGATTCGAACCCCCGGAACGCTCTCGCGCTCAACGGTTTTCAAGACCGCCGCATTCAACCGCTCTGCCATCTCTCCGTGAGTCGTAATGATAGCATCGTTTTGGATTTGCAACAGGGAAGGCGAACGATGACGATCACCGAAATCGATGAGAAGTTCATGCGCGAGGCACTGGTCGAGGCGCGCGCCGCCGCGGTAGTGGGCGAAGTGCCCATTGGCGCTGTGGTGGTGCGTGCTGGTGAGATTGTCGCGCGGGCGCATAATCGTCGCGAGCTCGACCAGGACCCTTCGGCGCATGCAGAGTTCGCGGCCCTGTGCGCTGCCGCTCGGTCGCTCGGTCGCTGGCGCCTTTCCGATTGCACGGTCTATGTAACGCTCGAGCCTTGCTGCATGTGCGCGGGTCTCATGGTCAACGCGCGCGTGGGCCGCTGCGTATACGGTGCCGCCGATGCCAAGGCGGGCGCGCTGGGATCCCTATACGATTTGAATGCCGACTCGCGCCTGAATCATCGGTTTAACGTGACGGCTGGGGTCCTGGCGGATGAATGCCGTGAGCTGCTGATTAGCTATTTTGGCGGTCTGCGCGGAGCAGGCGGCGCTGATGGCGGTTGTGGGGCCGATCTTGAGGCGCATGCCGCTCATGCCGAGGCGCTCGCGTGTGCCGAAGATATCGCCGTTGAGGCGGTTGACTTTGGCCCTGCGTGCCGCCGGCCCCGCCGTGTGCTGCTGGCGATCGACTCCTTTAAGGGCAGCGTGTCGAGTGCACGGGCGGAGGCGGCGGTTGCCGAGGGCATGCGCCGTGTGTGGCCCGATGCCGAGGTGCGCGCGTTGCCGCTGGCGGATGGCGGCGAGGGAACGCTCGACGCCATCGACGCGTGCGGCGGTGAGATTGTGACCTGCGAGGTGGCAGGTCCCTTGGGCGATCGCGTGTCTGCCCAGATGCTGGTGGACGACGAGCGCGACTCGGCTGTAATTGAGATGGCCGAGGCGGCGGGTATTGGGTATTCGAGTTGTACGGAGTCGGCGGCGTTGGCGGCTTCGACCTATGGCGTGGGCGAGCTTATGCTTCGCGCAGTTCGCACGGGCGCAAGGACACTCTATATTGGTCTGGGCGGCAGTGCCACCAACGACGGTGGCGCCGGCATGCTGCAGGCGCTGGGCGCGCGCGTGGTCGATGATCAGGGATGCGATGTCGCCCCCGGTCTTGCCGGCCTTGAGCAGGTGGCGAGCGTTGATTTGGCGCCAGCGCTTCGGGCACTGAATGGCATGCGTGTCGTGGTGCTTTCGGATGTCGAGAATCCGCTCGTAGGGCGTCGCGGCGCACTGGCGGTGTTTGGCGGGCAGAAGGGCCTGCCGGCGGATGATGTCGAGGTGCTGCGCAGATACGACGGCTGGATGGTCGGCTACGGTCGCCTGCTCGATGCGGCAATTTTCGAGGCGCGAGCCCAGGGGTTGTTGCGCACACCCGAGAACGCACGGACATTTGGCTCGGTGCTTGGCGTGCCCGGCGCGGGCGCTGCCGGTGGCTTGGGCGCGGCGTTGCTGGCGCTCGGCGCGGAGCTACGCTCGGGTGTGGAGACGGTGCTCGATCTCGTGGGGTTTGACGAGCACGTGCGCGATGTCGACCTGGTCATTACAGGCGAGGGCAATATGGATGAGCAATCCGCCGCCGGTAAGGCGCCGGTGGGCGTGGCGCGCCGTGCCAAGCGGTGTGGCAAACCGGTGATCGCTGTCGTGGGCGGTCGCGCTGACAACCTGGATGGGGTGTGTGAGCGGGGTATTGACTTGGTTTTGCCGATTTGCCGCAAACCCATGGACCTGGAGCAAGCGCTTAATCCGCAGGAAGCCGCCACCAACCTTATCTGCGCTGGCGAAGCAGCCGCTCGATCCTACGACCTTGGCCGTATCTAAAACCTATCTCTTTATAAGTTGCGGTGGATTAGTTCCTGTTTGGCGGCTCAGACAGCAAAAACAGGAACTATTCCACCGCAACTTCGAGAATGGCCATTCGAGGTTGGCTGCCTTGGGTCTTTGGTCGGACCGTTTGCCACGAAATGCGGCCATCTACTACGTTAAACCGGCCACCCTCGACCATCCCGGAATTTGCAAAAACAAAACCGCAGGTAGAAAGCTTGCCGATTTTCGAAAAAGCCGGCTATGGTTGACCCTTGCGGCCTAAACGTAGTAGATAGGTCCTTTCTGTGGTGCGGCACCAAGCCGGTCATTTTGGGATGGGACTATTTTGACTACTCATTGGCTGCTCTGGCAATCGGGCTGCAAAAGTAGTCAAAAAAGCTCCGTCCCAAATTAGCTACCTTGCTCTGGCGGGCGGGAGCAGGTAAGATATACCGAGCGCCTAGCGCGTTCGATGGGTTCGGATGACGACATGTTCCGAATCTGGTCAGGTCCGGAAGGAAGCAGCCATAAGGAGCCTCTGTCGGGCATCCGAATCCATCGAGCGCACGGGCGCTTTTTGGTGCCGCGATTTGGCCCGGCCGGCGGCGAGATATTTGGTGTCTCGCTGGTCCTCGGCTGCGCCTGCGGGATCGCTCGACTACCAAATATCTCGCCGCCGGCCGGGCCACTTCGTCCAAAAATCACCCGTAGAGGGCGCATTAATCTGAATTAAATCTATCCCTGTCGTTATGCTGTTCGCTGGTGTTGCCTGGGCATCGGTGTCTATGCGGTTCAAGGGATGGCGGCATTGCCATCTGTTTTTACAAGTAAAGAGGCCCGTTTCCCCGGTTTGGTTGGGGAAACGGGCCTCTTTTGTTTCTGGGTTCGTGATTGGCGAAGGCAGAATGCTCTGGCGGCTATTTTGAGTTCTTGAGGCGGCGTGCGGCTGTGGTGGCTATTCCGAGGCCTGCGGCGGCGATTCCTGCTAGTGCGATTGCGCTTGGCGTTGTGTCGCCTGTGTTTGCGAGCTTGCCGGCGGTCGTATTCGCTTGCTTGCTGTTGCTTGTGTTCGCTTGCTTGGCGGAGCTCGGTGCGGCGTCTTTGCCGGTCACGGGCGAGCTGGCGGGCTGTGCCGTCTCGGCCGGTTGCGCCGAGCCGGAGGGAGGCGTTGTCTCGGTGGGTTTCGTTATCTCGGGCGAGGTGGCCGTATCTGCTGCGGCTTTTGCCTCTTCGTATGCCTTGCAGGCGTCGTCATAGGCCGCTTGCGCCTTTTTCAAATTATCGAGGAGCGCATCTCGCTTGGCTGTTTCTCCGTCGAGGTGGGTTTTATTAAACTCTACTTCGCTTTCTAAGAAATAAATCAGGCTTTTCTGACTTTCGAGGCGCATTCGGCAGTGCTCAAGCTTATCTTCACAACGAGATTTTTGCTCTTGTGCATCCATGATCGCCAGTTCCAACTGCCATCTAGTTTCGTAATCCGTGTGGGGGATTTTATTTAATTCTGCCTCAAGGTCTCTTGTTCGGTTGTGGGCCTTATCGCATTCGGATTGGGCTGCATCGATGTCCGCTTGCATGGTAGGAAGGGATTCCTTATATATGGCAGCTCGCGCCAAATTAGTGTCGTAGTTCTTTTGAAAAATGGCAATTTTAGTATCGATTTCCGCAATTTTCTCGGGACTTGCGGCGTCTTTTGCGGCCTCGAGGGTTTTGAGCGCTTCCTGCATGGCTGCATACGCTTTTTCTTTTGCGGCGGCCGCATTTTCTGTCTGCGGGGCGCCCGAATTGCCGCTGGTGGCGCTCGTCTGCGAAACGGCCGCACCGGTGGGGGCGCTGGTTTCTGCCGCGATCGCCGTTGCGGGGGCGATTCCCGCGACAAGTGCCGCGGAAAGGGCGATGCCCACAGTTGCTCGTCTTGCTCTTCTTGCGAGAATGTCGTTCATCTCGGCACCTCATTTCAAGGGTCGGCGACTAACTTGGTAGCACTAATGTAAGTATATCAGGCGGTCGACCCGACACTGGCTGGGTGTGCGCGTGCCTCTCCGCTTCTTTGGAAACCGAATCCCATTAGAAATGGCGAGTTGTTTACTCGTCTTTTGGGCTCACCGTACTATCATGATTCGAATTGAGTGTGAATGATGATAGGGAGCGCCTTTTTATGATTGAGCTGCTCAGGCGTTTTGGTGGCAAGTTTCGCCGGTATATGGTGATCGGCCCAGCGTGTAAGCTGATCGAAGTGATCTTTGACCTGCTGACGCCGCTGGTGATTGCCCAGATGATCGATAAGGGTATTGGCGCACACGATGTCAACGCCGTCGTCCACTACGGTATGCTGCTTGGCGCCATGGCTGTGATCGGCATCTCGTTTACGCTCGTCTGCCAAAAGATGGCGGCGCTCACCTCGCAGGGCATGGGCACCGATATCCGCGGTGCGCTCTACCAGCACATCAACAAGTTGAGCTATGCCGAACTCGACCGCTTTGGCACGCCGTCGCTTATCACCCGCATCACCAACGACGTCAACCAGGTGCAGCTCGCTGTGGCGCTGGGCGTACGCATGCTCATCCGCTGGCCCTTCTTGGCGGTGGGCTCTATGTGCGCGGCCCTTGCCATCGACCTTAAGCTCGGCATGATCTTCTTGATCTGCACGCCCGCTATCGGCCTGGTGTTTTGGTTTGTCATGGCGCGCTGTATCCCGTATTACAGGCAGCTGCAGGCAAAGCTCGACCGCATCGCGCTTATCTGCCGCGAGGGGCTTTCGGGCGCCCGCGTTGTTCGCGCCTTTGTGCGTGAGGACCACGAGCGCGAGCGTTTTGCCCAAGCCGCCGATGACCAGGCCAATACTGCCATCGCGGTGGGCAAGCTCTCGTCGATTCTCAACCCCGTCACGTTTTTGGTGATGAACCTGGGCGTGTGCGCCATCCTGTGGGTGGGCGGCGTTCAGGTCAACGTGGGCGAACTCACGCAGGGCCAGGTCATGGCGTTTGTGAACTACATGACGCAGACCCTGACCTCCATCGTGTACGTCGCCAACCTGGTCGTGGTCTTTACCAAGGCGAGCGCGAGTGCTTCGCGTATCAACGAGGTGCTCAACTGCGAGCCGAGCATCACCGACGAGGGTAACCAGCCGGTCGCACTGCCCGAGCCGGGCAATGTCGCTCCCGTTCCTGCGCTGAGCTTGAGCCATGCGAGCTTCTCTTTTGGCGCCGGCGCTGCCAACGCCGCCAACGATGTGACGATGGAGCTCCCGCTGGGCAAGACGCTTGGCATTATCGGCGGTACGGGTAGTGGCAAGTCCACGCTCGTCTCGCTTATTCCGCGCCTATACGATGCGAGTACCGGCAGCGTGAGCGTGATGGGCGCCGACGTGCGCACCTGGCCGCTCGACCAGCTGCGCCGTGTGGTCGCGACCGTTCCGCAGCGCGCGTCGCTGGTGAGCGGCACCATCCGCAGCAACCTGACCTGGCGCGATGAGGCTGCGACCGACGAGGAGCTCTGGGCGGCACTCGACATGGCGCAGGCGAGCGAGTTCGTGCGCAACAAGCCGCAGGGTCTGGACGCGCCGGTCGAGGCAGGCGGCAAGAACTTCAGCGGTGGCCAGCGCCAGCGCCTGACCATCGCGCGTGCCTTGGTGGGTTCGCCTCAGATATTGATCATGGACGACTCCGCCTCGGCGCTCGACTTTAAGACCGACGCGGCGCTTCGCCATGCCATTTGCGAGCGCAGTGTGCGCGGTGCCGCCAAGGGCGGGCTGCCGCTCACGACCGTCATCGTAAGCCAGCGCGTCTCGACCGTGCGCGACGCCGACATGATCTGCGTACTCGACCACGGCTCGGTCGCGGGCCTGGGCACGCATGACGAGCTCTACGCGACATGTCAGCTCTATCGCGAGATTTGCCAGTCGCAGCTGCGCCGCGAGGAGCTCGAGGGCCAGCAGGGGAGCGCCTGTCTCTTATACACATCTGACGCTGCCGACGACTCCTTACGTGTAGA